>CAHJXG010000027.1 GCA_903644035.1 Rhodospirillales bacterium | reverse complement strand
GTGCAGCCCGGCTTGGACGGCCTCGCCTGGAACCGGGAGGCCCTGGCGCCCGGCCCGGAGCAGGACGCGGTCATCAAGGGCATCACGGGCGAAGTGGCCGACAAGGGCTTTGTGGTGGCCAACTTGGACAAGGTCGTGAACTGGGCGCGCACCGGCAGCCTGTGGCCGATGACGTTCGGCCTAGCGTGCTGCGCGGTCGAGATGATCCACGCCTACATGCCGCGCTACGACCTCGACCGCTTCGGCGTTATCCCACGGGCCAGCCCGCGCCAGTCGGATGTGATGATCGTGGCGGGCACGCTGACCAACAAGATGGCGCCGGCGCTGCGCAAGGTCTACGACCAGATGCCGGAGCCGCGTTGGGTGATCAGCATGGGAAGCTGCGCCAACGGCGGCGGATACTACCATTACAGCTACTCGGTCGTGCGCGGCTGCGACCGCATCGTGCCGGTCGACGTCTATGTGCCCGGCTGCCCGCCGACGGCCGAGGCGCTGGTGTACGGGATCATGCAGCTGCAGAAGAAGATCCGCCGGACCGGGACCATCCTGCGTGGCTGAGGAGGTCGCATTGGCTGAGCCGGCGCCGAGCGGCCTGGCGTTCCTGGCGCAGCACGCGGGCACCCTCCCGGGCGTCGTGCGCTGCGGGCTGGAGGGCGGCGAACTGGTGCTGCATGCCGGGCGTGCCGACCTGGTGGCGTTGCTGACGGCGCTGCGGGATGACCGGCGGTTCTCCTGCGAGCAGCTGATGGAGCTGTGCGGGGTCGATTGGCCGGAGCGTGCGGAGCGGTTCGACGTGGTCTACATGCTGCTCTCGGTGTCGCTGAACCACCGGGTGCGCGTCGTGGTGCCGACCAGCGCCGAGGCGCCGGTGCCAAGCGTTCACACGCTCTGGCCCGTGGCGACATGGTTCGAGCGCGAGGCGTGGGACCTGTTCGGCATCACCTTCTCCGACCAGCCGGACCTGCGCCGCATCCTCACCGACTATGGGTTCAGCGGGCATCCGCTGCGCAAGGACTTCCCGCTGACCGGCTACGTCGAAGTCCGCTATGACGAGGACCAGAAGCGGGTGGTGAATGAGCCGGTGACGCTGACGCAGGATTTCCGCAACTTCGATTTCGTCTCGCCCTGGGAAGGGATGGTCACCTTGCCGGGCGACGAGAAGGCCCACACCGACCGCCAGAAGGCCGCGTCTGCGAACACGGTCTCCATCAAGGACAGCAAGTGATGCCAGACGGTATCCGCACCCACGGTTTCGACGGCACCCATCCGACCACGCCGAGCGAGGACAAGGCCGGCACGACCAAGGTGGTCGAGGTCGACAACCACACCATCAACTTCGGCCCGCAGCACCCGGCGGCGCATGGCGTGCTGCGCCTGATCCTGGAGATGGACGGGGAGGTGGTGGAGCGTGCGGACCCGCATATCGGCCTGCTGCACCGCGGGACCGAGAAGCTGATCGAGTACAAGACCTACCTGCAGGCGCTGCCGTACTTCGACCGGCTCGACTACGTCAGCCCGATGTGCATGGAGCACACCTGGATCCTGGCGCAGGAGAAGCTGCTGGGCATCGCGGCGCCGGAGCGCGGCCGGTGGATCCGCACGATGTTCGCCGAGATCACCCGGGTGCTGAACCACCTGCTGAACGTCACGACGTATGCGCTCGACGTGGGCGCGATCACGCCGAGCCTGTGGGGGTTCGAGGAGCGCGAGAAGCTGCTGCACTTCTACGAGGCGGTGTCCGGCGCCCGCTACCACAGCAACTACTTCCGCGTCGGCGGCGTGGCGCGCGACTTGCCGGTGGGCCTTGCCGAGCAGATCGCCGCCTGGGCCGACACGTTCCCGACGTTCATCGACGAGCTGGAGCAGCTGCTGACCAGCAACCGCATCTGGAAGCAGCGCACCGTCGACATCGGCATCATGTCCGCGGAGGAGGCGCTCGCCTGGGGGTTCAGCGGCCCGCCGCTGCGTGCGAGCGGGGTGCCGTGGGACCTCCGCAAGTCGCAGCCCTACGACATGTATGAGCAGGTCGAGTTCGACATCCCCGTCGCGCGCAACGGCGACTGCTATGACCGCTACTTGGTCCGCATGGCCGAGATGCGGCAGAGCGTCTACATCATCCAGCAATGCCTGGAGCAGATGCAGCCTGGCCCGGTCAAGATCGAGGACCGCAAGTTCACCGCGCCGCGCCGCCAGGAGATGAAGCGGTCGATGGAGGCGCTGATCCATCACTTCAAGCTCTACACCGAAGGGTACCACATCCCGGCCGGCTCGACCTACACGGCGACGGAAAGCCCCAAGGGAGAATTCGGGGTCTACCTGATCGCGGACGGCAGCAACCGTCCGTATCGCTGCAAGATCCGCCCGACCGGCTTTGCCCATTTGCAGGCCATCGAGCATATGTCCAAGCGCCACATGCTGGCCGACGCGGTGGCCATCATCGGCTCCATCGACGTCGTGTTCGGCGAGATCGACAGGTAGAGCATGTCTGAGCATCTCGGCGGACCCCACGGGTCCCAGGTCGGCCTCGGCACGGCGGAGAACATCGGCGACGGGTCGAGCGGAGAGGGCGCGGCGCAGCCGCAGCACTTCGCCTTTGACGAGGCGAGCGAGGCGGAGATCACGGCCATCCTGACCAAGTACCCGCCCAGCCGGAAGGCGAGCGGCGTGCTGCCGCTGCTTTACGTCGTGCAGCGGCAGATGCGGCGGCAGACCGGCAGCGCCTGGGTGCCGCGCGTCGCCATGGATGTGGTGGCGGCCCGGCTCGAACTGCCGCCGATCCGCGTCTATGAGGTCGCGACCTTCTACCTGATGTTCAACACCAACCCTGTGGGCCGCCACCATTTGCAGGTGTGCGGCACCACGCCATGCTGGCTGCGCGGCTCGGAGGAGGTGACCCGGGCTTGCCGGGACGAGACGGGCATCAAGGGCTGGCGGCAGACGAGCGCCGACGGAATGTTCACCATGTCCGAGGTCGAGTGCCTTGGCGCCTGCGTGAACGCCCCGATCTTGCAGGTGGACGACGATTACTACGAGGACCTCGACTACGACCGCACTGTGGCGCTGCTGCGGGCGCTGCGCCGGGGCGAGACGCCGAAGCCGGGGTCTGTCATCGGGCGGATCACCTCGGCGCCCGAAGGCGGGCCGACCACACTGAAGACGCTGCCGATTGCGGGGGAGTGACGAGAATGCTCGCCGATCAGGACCGGATTTTCACCAACCTTTACGGCCAGCACGACTGGACGCTGGAGGGTGCCCGCGCCCGTGGCGATTGGGACGGGACGGCTGACATCATCGCCCGCGGGCGGGACGCGATCATTGACGAGATGAAGGCGTCGGGGCTGCGCGGGCGCGGCGGCGCCGGGTTCCCCACGGGCATGAAGTGGTCGTTCATGCCGAAGCAGGCCTCGCCGGACGGGCGGCCCAGCTACCTCGTCGTCAACGCCGACGAGAGCGAACCCGGCACCTGCAAGGACCGCGACATCCTGCGGCACGACCCGCATAAGCTGATCGAGGGCTGCCTGATCGCGTCCTTCGCAATGGGCGCGTCGGCCTGCTACATCTACGTGCGCGGCGAGTACTATAACGAGACCTGCAATTTGCAGGATGCGGTGGACCAGGCCTACGCGGCGAACCTGCTGGGCAAGAACGCGGCGGGGTCGGGCTACGACTTCGACCTCTATGTGCATCGCGGCGCCGGCGCCTACATCTGCGGCGAGGAAACGGCGCTGCTGGAGAGCCTGGAGGGCAAGAAGGGGATGCCGCGGCTCAAGCCGCCATTCCCGGCCGCGGTAGGGCTGTACGGCTGCCCGACCACGGTGAACAACGTCGAGACCATCGCGGTGGTGCCCACCATCCTGCGCCGGGGCGGCGCCTGGTTCTCGGCGCTGGGCCGGCCGAAGAACTCCGGCACCAAGATCTTCTGCATCAGCGGCCATGTGAACAAGCCGTGCAACGTGGAGGAGGAGCTGGGCATCCCGCTCCGCGAGCTGATCGACACCTATGCCGGGGGCGTGCGCGGGGGGTGGGACAACCTGCTCGCCGTCATCCCCGGCGGGTCCAGCGTGCCGTTGCTGCCCAAGGACATCTGCGACACCGTGCTGATGGACTTCGACAGCCTGCGCGACGTGAAGTCGGGCCTGGGCACGGCGGGCGTCATCGTGATGGACAAGTCCACCGACGTGATCCGCGCCATCGACCGGCTCGCGCAGTTCTACAAGCATGAGAGCTGCGGCCAGTGCAC
>CAHJXG010000026.1 GCA_903644035.1 Rhodospirillales bacterium | reverse complement strand
CCCAATATCGTTTCAACCGCCGCTTTGATCTGCGCTCCATCCTCCCGCGTCTCCTGCGGGCCGCCTGCCTTTCACCTGCAGGACTAAAGCCGACGGATTTTGGCTCCGGCGCACGAACCCAGCACGAGCGCCGCGTCCAGCCCGATTCGTCTCTTGGAAAAACCGCAACGAGTTGTTGCTCTGCTCCTGCTGACGCTAAGCCTCGTTCGCCTGGACGGTTGCAAGCCCCTTGCTTCGATCGATGAATTGCCGCACCTGAGCAGCCTCGTGCGCCGGCAACCGCTCTGCCCGCAGCCGGGTTTCACGCTTCAACTCGCGCAGCCGCCACTCGACCTCGCGCAGCACGATGGCCACCTCTGAATGGACCTTCGACTCCATGGCCGACAGGTGCTCGCGAAGTTCGTCGGTCCAGCCGTTGTCAAGCCCGGTGCTCGAGAACGCCATGTGGATACGCTGGCAGCGCTCGATCACGTGCCCCATGAGTTCCCTGAGCGCCGGACTGCCCGTACTGATCTGCGCGACGATGCTCTCGCGCAATCCACGCAGCCGCTCCAGCGTCTCCCCGAGTGCCGACGCCTTGGCGGCCAGATCGTCGGTGGACAGCGACGGCGCTAATGCTTCCTCGGCCGCTTCCGAGGCGGAGGAGGCCTTCGTGGCCCAGCACACCTTGTTCAGGAGTTGGCGGTCGAATTCGCCTGGGATCAGCTTGACGGCGACCGCGGCACGCTCGCCAGAGCTGCTCCCCGATTCAATCAGTCCCATCAGCACCTCGGCCAACGCCAGCACCTGACCGGACATCGGCAGGCACGGGTTCCGCAGGCCATGCGGATAGCCGAAACCGTCGAGCCGTTCGTGGTGGTACTGCACCGCCTCGGCCACCTTCGGGCCGGCACCCGGCATGTCGCGCAGGATGTGAGCCGCGACGATCGGATGCGTCGCGATGTGCTTCCATTGCTCGGCCGTTAAGCGGCCACCCACCTGCAGGATGGCGGGGTCGATGTAGAGCTCTCCGATGTCGTGCATCAAGCCGGCGACCATCAGCGTCTGCAGACCCTTTTTGCCGCCTTCGGGCAGGTCGTGATACATCGCCGCGCCGAGCAGGCTCACGCCCACCGCGTGTTTGAGCTTGTTGGGCCCTTGCGCCGCGTAGACGCTCAGCAGGGACTCTATCGGAGTCGTCAGGCGCAAATCGCGCAGTGCGTTCGCGACCAGGCGGGCAGTGGCGCGGCCGCACACGCCGGCCAGCAGCGCGTGCTTGGCGAGCAGGTCTTGGGCCACCTCGTGGATAGGGCTCGAGCCGAGACCGTCTACCACACGCACCGAGGACTCGAGCGGCTTGAGCAGCTTGTGCTGCAGCAGACGGTCTTTGAACCGCGCATCGATGCGTGCGCCCTTGGCAACGAGCTTGATGTCGTTGCCGGTGACGATGTCCTCCGTGGCTTCAACGCTGGCCGTTTCCGCGAGGGCGACGACGCGGTTCAAGTAGTGCTCGTTGACTGTGAGCCTGTCAGTCATCGACTGTTTTCCCTGTCGGCTGCTGAGTACCATCCATCGGCCGCTCCAATCGGGAGTTTGAACCTGTCGACCTCACGTGCGAGGCCGAGCGCTTGATCTTTCAAAGACGAAGACGCCGCCGCGGTTTGCTCTACCAGCGCCGCGTTCTGCTGCGTCATTCGGTCGAGTTCGCTGACCGCCGAGCCGACCTGCGACACTCCATTGCTCTGCTCCAACGCAGCATTCGAGACCTCCGTCAGCAGGTCGTTCATCCGGCGTGCATTGGAGACGAGTTCCTGCATCGTTTCCACCGCGCCGCGAACTACCTTGGTTCCGGTCTCCACCTTCTCGACACTGGCGCTGATGAGCGTCTTGATTTCCTTGGCCGCCCGCGAGCTTCGCTGCGCCAAGCTGCGCACTTCGCTGGCGACCACTGCGAAGCCGCGGCCCTGTTCCCCGGCACGCGCGGCTTCTACGGCGGCGTTCAGCGCCAGGATGTTGGTCTGGAATGCGATGCTGTCTATGGTGCCGATGATGTCGCTGATTTTCTTGGAGGAAGCGTTGATCTCCTGCATGGTCGTGACCGCATGCTGGATCACGATGCCTCCACGTGCCGCCGATTCAGAGTTGCCGGATGCCACTTGGGCCGCCTCGCGCACGTTGACGGCTGTGTGCTTGACCGTCGAGGAGATTTCCTCCATGGAGGATGCGCTCTCCTCAAGGTTGGCAGCTGTCTGCTCCGTGCGTGCCGACAGGTCCATAGACGCGGCCGCGATTTCGGTGCTGGCATGGACGATCGAAGTCGACGAGCTGCGCACCTGTCCAACGATGTTGCGAAGTGATGCCTGCATGTCGTGCAGTGACAGCATCAGCGCTGCTGCTTCGTCCTTGCCCCAAGGATTCGGGCTCGTGGTCAGGTCGCCTGCGGTCATGGCGACCAGATGGCGCTTGACTTCGCTGAGTCCGCCACGTGTTACCAGGTAAAACGAGTGGAAGAGGTATCCGGCCATCAACAGGGAGGCCGCCACGAGCGCGAAGCGCACATTGCGCGCCTGCTGTGCTGCCGCGACGCGCGCCGCGAGCAATTCGTCGAGTGCGGACAGGCCGGTTGCGTAGACCTTGAACAGCTCGGTGGTGGTGGCCAATCCCTTACTGTAGAGGCCGTCGGCGTCCCACGATCCCGCATCAATCGTCATCGAGGCCTGCGTCACGTAGTTGATAGCCGAATCGATCGGCGACAGCGCGAGCTTCGCCGTCAACGCCGGGTTGGCGGCCGCGGCCCGGTCGAAATGGCTGTGGGCATCGTTCAGTCGGGACGTGGCATTGACGGACCACACGACCAGATTCTTGCTTTCCTTCGGCTCCAGCCCCGACTTAGCGGAGGCGTAGGTGCTCCAGCCCCAGACGCGGGCCAGATCCTCTGCCGCCGCCGGCATGGCGAGGATGAGAGCGTTGACGAGGTAAAAGCTGTCCACGGCAGGATCGAGCACCAGGTTCGAGTCGTCACCAATGCGGCTCAGCAGCGTGGCCAGATTCTTGGTCACGGGCGCGAACACGCTCAGGCCTTTGCCGTCCTTGGCGTTGAGCGACTCGGCCGTGGCCTGCCAGGTGGCGTCGAGCTTGTTCACGTCGGGTCCGAAGCCGAGCGGGTCGCCGCTGTCGGTCAGAGTCTGCTTGAGCGCAGCGACGGCCTTTGCCGTCTCGTCCCAGGCCAAGCGTCGGTCTGCCGAGGCATCGTATCCACCGAAGATGGCGCGGGTCTGAAATCGGACCTTCAGCACGCCTGCATAGACTGGAACCAAGGCCCGCATCGCTGCTACGCCCGCGCGCTCCTTGACGGCAAAGTCGATGGTTTCCTGCGTACTGGTGAGTAAACTGGCTGCCAGTAGCAGGATCGGAAGCAGGAACATCACCGACACGATCATTGCCTTCGTGCTGAACTGCAGCTTGCGAAAGATTCGCACGCCGGGCGCCGAGACGCCGTGATGCTGGAAGAAGCCACCTGCCTCTTGCATGGGACTGGGTCGCGACGGGGAGTGGGGAGTGTTGATCCCCGCTTCGTCGATGGCGTTGTTCACAGGCGCTCCGGTGTTGGATCCGCCCGCA
>CAHJXG010000025.1 GCA_903644035.1 Rhodospirillales bacterium | reverse complement strand
GCCGGAGGCACGCTCAAGGCTCTGCCCGTTCCGCCGCCGGCAGGCGCAGCCCGGGCCGCCGCGCCGCCGGCAGCCGCAGCCCGGTCAGGCCACGGGGGAGGGCGAGCACGACCAGCAGGATCACCACGCCCTCCACCAGGCGCTGCCGCTCCGTGATGCTCTGCGCCACCTCGCCCAGCCCGACATAGACGACGGCACCCAGGATCGGCCCGTGCAGCGCACCCAGCCCGCCCAGCAGGATCGCGAGCAGCGCCTCCGCCGAATGATGCCAGCCGAGCAGTTCCGGGGTGACGAACGCCTCCGTCATCGCCGCCATGTGGCCGGCCACCCCCGCCAGCGACCCGGCAGTCACGAAGGCGCCGAGCTTCAGCGAATACGTGTCGAAGCCCATGGAGCTCATGCGGTGCTCGTTGGCCCGGATGCCCAGCAGCGCCCGCCCGAACATGGTGCGCAGCAGGGCCGCCAGGCCGCCGTACATCGCGAGCAGGATGCCGAGGTTCAGCAGCAGCATCACGGCCGGGCGGTCCCGCCGGCCCACCGCGTACTCGAACCCCAGCGCAGACAGAGCGGGGCGGCCCACGAACACCCCGTCCGCACCGCCGCCCAGGGGCGTGTCGTGGAACAGGAAGAACAGCATCTGGCCAAAGGCCAGCGTGGTCATCAGGAAGAAGAAGCCGCGCGTGCGCAGCGCCAGCGCCCCCACGACCAGGGCCGCCAGCCCCGCCAGCAGGATCGCCGCGGGCAAGGTCAGCAGGATCGAAGGCGCCGGGCCGAACGCCTCCATCAGGTGGACCGCGTAGGCGCCGATGCCGAAGAAGGCGGCGTGCCCCAGGCTCACCAACCCGGTTCCGCCCACCAGCAGCTGCAGGCTGAGCGCGAACATGGCCAGCACCAGCGCCGTGGAGGCGAGCTGCAGCGTGTAAGGCTCGGCCCAGAGCGGCAGGGACGCGGCGAGCGCGGCGCAGGCCAGCAGCACGGCCGTCCCGGTGCGGCCGGCCACGATCACGTCATGCCCTCGCGAACAGGCCGGTGGGGCGCCACAGCAGCACGGCGGCCATGATGGCATAGACCGCGAGGCCCGACGCGAAGGGCAGGTAGGCCTTCGCCATCGTGTCAACGAGGCCGATCAGCAGCGCGCCCCAGAACGCGCCGGCGACGGAGCCGACGCCGCCCACCACGACCACGACGAACGAGATGATCAGGAAGCCGTCGCCCATGTTGGGGTAGACCGACTGCAGCGGCGCCGCCAGCGCGCCCGCCAGCATGGCGAGCGCCGTTCCCACCGCGAAGACCAGCATGTGGATGCGGCTGGCGTCCAGGCCCAGCAGGTCCACCATCTCCGGCTTCTCCGCAGCCGCCCGGATCGCCGACCCCACCCGGGTGCGCTCGATCACGAGGAACATCGCGGCGGCCACGAGGAGGCAGGCCACCAGCACCGCCAGCCGGTAGGCGGAGTAGGAGAAGCCGCCCAGCATGGGCACCGACACGGCCAGGGCCGCGGGCGTCGCCACGCTGTGGAAGTCGTTGCCCAGCAGCATGGACCGCGCCTCCTCGAACAGCAGGATGAGGGCGAAGGTCAGCAGCACCTGGTCCAGATGGTCCCGCTTGTAGAAGCGCCGGAACAGCACCCGCTCCAGCGCCGCGCCGACCACGATGCCGCCGACGACGGCGCAGGGCAGCGCCACCCAGAGCGACCCGGTCGCCGTCACCACGGCGTAGGCGATGTAGGCGCCCACCATGAACAGGCTGCCATGGGCGAGGTTGATCACGCCCATCACGCCGAAGATCAGCGTGAGGCCGCTGCTGATCAGGAACAGCAGCAGCCCGTATTGGACGCCGTTCAGCGCCTGTGCGAGCAGCCCGGTCACGGCCGGTCGTGCCTCGCTAGGTCGCGGCCATCTTGCAGCCCGTGCCGGGATCGGCCAGCAGCGGCGCCGCCACGCCGATCACCACGTTCTCGCCGCCCTTGGCCTCCCGCAGGTAGATGTTCTGCACGGGGTTGTGCGACTGCGACAGCGTGAAGGCGCCGCGGGGGCTGTCGATCCTGGCCTTCTCCATGGCCGCGACCAGGACCTTGTCGGCGTCGACGTCGCCCTTCGTCGCCTCCAGCCCGGCGGCGAGCAGCTGCCCGGCATCGTAGCCCTGGACGGCATACACGTCCGCCTCGCGCTTGGCCCGGTCCTTGAAGGCGGCCCGGAACGCGGCGTTGCGGGCGTTGTCCAGCCCGTCGCCGTAATGCAGCGCCGTCCTGACGCCCTCCGCGGCGGCCCCCTGCGCGCGCAGCGTGCCCTCCGTCAGGAAGCCCGAGCCGGAGAGCGGGATGCGGGCGGCCAGCCCGGCGGAGGCGTAGTCGCGCACGAACTGCACCGCCCCGCCGCCGGCGAAGAACGCGCCCGCGGCCTCGATGTCCAGCCCGGCGAGCTGCGCCAGGATCGGCTGGAAGTTGGTCTCCGGAAACGGCAGCAGCAGCGTCTTGACCAGCTCCGCCCCGCCGGATTTGAGGCCGTCGCGGAAGCCCTCGGCGGCCTCGTTGCCGGCCGCGTAGTCCCAGCTGACCCAGGCGGCGCGCTTGACGCCCTGGGCCGCCAGCGCCCTGCCCATGCCGTATGCCGGCTGCCAGTTGGTGAACGACGTGCGGAACACGGTGGGCGCGCACAGGTCGCGCGTCGCGGCGACGTTGCCGGCGTTCGGGATGATCAGCGGCACGCCCCGCTCGCGCGACGCCTGCACCATGGCCATCACCACGCCGGAATGCACCGTCCCGACCAGCACGTCCGCCTTGTCGCGGCTGAGCAGGCGGTTGACGTTCTGCACCGCCTTGGACGGGTCGGACTCGTCGTCGAGCCGGATGACCTGCACGCCGCGGCCGCCCAGCTTGCCGCCCTTCTCCGCCAGATACAGCTCGAACGCGGTCGCGATGCTGTCGCCGAGCGCGGCGTAGGTGCCCGAGAAGGGCAGCATCAGCCCCACCTTCAGCGCCGCGCCCTGCGCGACCGCAGGCCGGCCCAGGGCCCCTGCCGCTCCCAATGCCGCCATCCCCGCGCTGAAGGTGCGCCGCGACACGTTGCCCGGTGAAACCATGCTCGAATTTCTTCCCTGTGATCCCGTTGCGCGCCGTTATCTGGATTTGTGGACGATCACGCGGTCGCCCTCAAGGCCCAGCCCGCCGACGCGGCACGGCGGCCCGCGGTCACGCGACGTCCAGCGCGGAGGGATGGCGTGCCAGCGGCATCACGGCGACCGCCATGAACGGGAACAGCGGCAATCCCGACAGGATGTCGTGCAGCTCGTCATGGCTGCCGACGTCGAAGACGGAGATGTTGGAGTACTGGCCGGCGATCCGCCACAGATGCACCCAGACGCCCCGGCGCTGCAGCGCCTGCGCCATCTCGCGCTCGGCCAACTTAAGCGCGTCGAACTCCGCGGCCGGCATGTGGACGGGCGGATGGACGTCCATCCTGACGTGATACAGCATGGAGCGTCTCCTACGTCCGGGCGAAGCGGCGCAGGGCCGCCTCGTCCAGCGTGATGCCAAGCCCGGCGCCGGCGGGCAGGTACAGGTGGAAATCGGCGAAGCGCAGCGGCTCGGTCACCAGGTCCGTCGTGAGGATCTGCGGGCCGAAATGCTCGCAGCCCCAGGCCAGCTCGCGCAGCGTCGCGAACACCTGCAGATGCGCCGCGGCGCCGACCGAGCTTTCCAGCAGGCAGCCGCCGTAGAGCGCCACGCCCCCGGCCTCCGCCACCGCGGCGACCTTGCGCACGCCCAGCAGGCCGCCGTGCTTCACGATCTTCAGCGACACCGCATCCGCCGCCCCCGCCGCGGCGACGGCCAGCATGTCGTGGCTGTCGAACACGCACTCGTCGGCCAGCAGCGGCGGGGTGCCCGGCCGGGCGCGCAGCCGGGCCATCGCCGGGATGTTCCAGGCCGGCACCGGCTGCTCCACCAGGGCCACGCCCATCTCGGCCAGCTGCGGCAGGCACCGTGCCGAGACCGTCTCGTCCCAGGCCTGGTTGGCGTCCACGATCAGCGTGGCGCGGTCGCCCAGCGCCGCCGCGAGGCGGCCCATGCGGGCCATGTCGTCTTTCGGGGCCAGGGCGCCGACCTTGACCTTGAACGTCCGGTGCAGCCGGGCCTCGAGCTTGCGTTCGGCCTCCTCGATCTCCTGCGCCGGGTCGCCGGAGGCCAGGGTCCACAGCACCGGCACGCTGTCCCGCAGGGCGCCCCCGAGCAGCGCGCTGGCCGGCACCCCGAGCGTCTTGCCCACCGCGTCGAACAGGGCGGATTCGATGGCCCCCTTCGCGGCGGTGTTGCGCTTCGCCGCCGCGTCCATCGCCATCCCCGCGGCCTCGAACCGGTCGGCGCGGAGGCCGAGCAGGGCGGGGGCGAGATAGGCGTCGATGTTGGCCTTGATCGCCTCGACGCTCTCCTCCGACCAGCGCGGGCCGCCCAGCGTCGCCGCCTCGCCCACCCCGGTCACCCCGTTGCCGAGCCGGACGGTCACGATGACGTAGCTCTGTGCCGTGACGGACGTCTGGGACAGCTTGTGCTTGCGGACCGTGGGGACGTCCACGATCACGCTGGCGATGGCGTAGATCGAGAGGTCCCGGCCGATGCCCTTGGCAACGTCCGGGGAGACCTGTGGGAGCGAGTCGGGCATGGGCGCCTCCAAAGGACCGGTCAGGCGGCCTTGGCGTGATCGCGCACGACCACCGTGTCCGGGACGCTGGCGGTCTCGCGGTGGATGGCGAAGTCGAACTGGATTTCCGTGAACGGGCCGTTCAGGCCGTTCTCGCGCATCGCATCCGGGTCCTCGTTGCGGGTCACGCCCGGGATCAGCTCGTCGCGGGTGGCGAAGGCGAAGTCGTCGTGCAGGTACTCGTCGCCCGCGATGTTGATCTGCGTCGTGAGCTTGCGGTAGCCGGGGGCGGAGACGAAGAAGTGCACATGCGCCGGGCGGTTGCCGTGGCGGCCGATGGCGGTCAGCAGCGCCTGCGTCGGCCCGTCCGGCGGGCAGCCGTAGCCGGCCGGAAGGATGGAGCGGAAGCGGTAGCGGCCCTCCGCATCGGTCTCGATCTGGCGCCGCAGGTTGTAGGGGCTTTGCGACGTGTCGAAGAAGGAGTAGCCGCCCTTGGTGTTGGCGTGCCACACGTCCACGATGGCGTGCGGCACCGGGTTGCCGTCGGTGTCGCGCACCTGGCCGTGCATGAACAGCACCTCGCCCACCTCCGGGTCCTGGTCCAGACGCGCCGAGCCTTTCTCCATCGGTGCGTCCGCGAGCCAGAGCGGGCCCTCGATGGTGCGCGGCGTGCCGCCCGCCAGCCCGGCCTGCCGCTCCTTCTCGTCGAAGCGCAGGTCGAGGAAATGCTCGAACCCCAGCCCGGCTGCGAGCAGGCCGCCCTCGTTGCTCTGGCCGAGCGCGGTGAGGTAGCTCACGGCCGACCAGAACTCGGCTGGCGTCACGTCGAACTCCTCGATGGTCTTGAACAGGTCGCCCACGACGCGCCCCACGATCTGCTTCAGGCGCGGGTCGCCGCCGGGCTGGTCGAGGCCGCTGATCCGGTCCATCAGGTTCGGGATCGGGCTGGTCTTCAGAAGGTCGTCGATCACGGCTGCTCTCCCCATGTGTTGGCTCAAGTTATTTGTCATCCCAGGTCGCTCCAGCGACCTGCCTGTCATCCCAGGTCGCCCCCGGCGACGGGCAGGGTGGTTCCGGTGATGTAGGACGCCTCGTCGGAGGCGAGGAACAGGATGGCGGCCGCCTGCTCCTGCACCGTGCCGTAGCGGCGCATCAGGCTGGAGCCGACGGTCTGGTCCACCACCTCCTGATACCAGGCGCGGTCCTGCGCGGACGGCTCGGCGGCGTTGCGCGGGATGCGGCGGGGCGGCGCGTCCGTGCCGCCCGGCGCCACCGCG
>CAHJXG010000024.1 GCA_903644035.1 Rhodospirillales bacterium | reverse complement strand
GTGCTCGACTCGCTGCGCGGCCAAGGCTACGCGCTGGCCAAGGTCGCAGCGCCCGTCGCCATGCTCGACGCCTCGGCGCAGGCGCTCGACGTGTCCTATGCGGTGGACACCGGGCCGCAGGTCGATCTCGGGCCGATCAGCATCGGCGGGCTGGCGCGGGTGGACCCGGCCTTCGTGCAGCGGCGCCTGCTGGTCAGCCAGGGCGAGCGGTTCGACCCGGCGAAGATCGAGACCGCGCGGCAGGACCTGGCGCAGCTCGGCGTGTTCGCGACCGTCCGCGCCCGGGCGGCCGAGCGCGTGGACGCGGCCGGGCAGCTGCCGCTGGCCTTCGACGTGACGGAGCGGCCGCGGCACGCGGTGGCGGTCACCGCGGACTACTCGACCGACCTCGGCGCCAGCCTCGGCGCCACGTTCCAGCACCGCAACCTGTTCGGCCAGGCGGAGCAGCTGAACCTGGGCGCCGCGGTGACGCAGCTGGGCGGCAGCGCCAGCCGGGGCAGCGGCTACAACGTGACGGCCGCGCTCATCAAGCCGGATGTGCTGCGGCGGAACCAGTCGGTGCAGGTGAACCTGCAGGCGATCAAGGAGAACCTCGACGCCTACGACCGGACGGCGGTGCTGGGCGGCGTCACGCTCAGCCGGAAGGTCGCCCAGGTCTGGACGGGCAGCGTCGGCGTGCAGGCACAGCAGTCGTCGATCACCCAGGAAGGCGTGCGGCGCGACTACACCCTGCTCGCCCTGCCGCTCGGCCTGCGCTACGACTCGACGGGCCCCGAGGGGCTGTTCGAGCCGACGCACGGCATCAAGGCGGCCGCGGTGGTGACGCCGACGCAGGTCCTGACGGGGCGGAGTGCCACGTTCACCATCCTGCAGGCGTCGGGATCGACCTACATCAACCTTGGCGCCCCGGGCCGCAGCATCGTCGCGCTGCGCGGCTTGGTCGGCAGCGTGCAGGGGGCGAGCACCTTCGACCTGCCGCCCGACGAGCGGTTCTACGCCGGCGGCGGCGGCACGGTGCGGGGCTACCGCTACCAATCCATCGGGCCGCGGTTCGCCAGCCGCCGGCCGACCGGCGGCACCTCGATCACCGCCGCCACAGTCGAGTACCGCCAACGCTTCGGCGAAAGCTTCGGCGCGGCGGTGTTCGTGGACGCCGGGCAGGTGGGCTCCGGCACGGCGTTCGGCGGCGACCTGCGGGCGGGCGCCGGTGTGGGCGCACGCTACTACACCGCCATCGGCCCGGTCCGGCTGGACGTGGCCGTGCCGCTCAACAAGCAGCAGGGCGACGACACGTTCGAGCTGTATATCGGCATCGGGCAGGCGTTCTGATGCGCCGGCTGCGTCGAGCGGCGCTATGGGTCCTGGGCCTGCTCCTGCTGCTGCCCATCGTGGCGGTCGCGGCCGTCATGCTGGCCCTGAACATCGGGCCGGGCCGCGTCGCGGCAGAGCAGCTGATCGGACGCGCGACCGGCGGCACGGTGGTGCTGGAGGGGCTGCATGGCCGCTTCCCTGACGCCTTGCGGCTGCACCACCTGGAAGTGCGGGACGCCGCCGGCGCCTGGCTGCTGGCCGACGACGTGGCGCTCGACTGGTCGCCGACCCGGCTGCTGGGCCGCACGGCGCAGATCGACCGGCTGGAGGCCGCGCGGGTGCAGGTGCCCCGGCTGCCAGCCCCCAGCACCGACGCCCCCGCTCCGGCCGCTCAGAGCCAGCCCTTTTCCCTGCCGGTTCGGGTCATCGCGCGGCGCATCCATGTGGAACGCGCCGAACTCGGCCCCGGCGTGCTGGGGACCGCGGCCGACCTGTCGGTTGACGGCAGCGCAGACGCCGAGTCGCTGCGGACGGCCAGCGCGGACCTCGCGCTGCGGCGTTTGGACGCGCCTGGGGACTACAAAGCGTCTCTCCGCCTCGACCCGGCGCACATCGCGGCAAAGCTCGACGCCGCCGAGCCGACAGGCGGGCTGATTGCGACCGTCGCTACGCTGCCGGGCCTGGGGCCGCTGTCGATCACAGGAAGCCTGGACGGGCCGCGGAGCGCCGCCGTGACCAGGCTGGCGCTGACCGCCGGCCCGCTCCAGGCGCAGGCCCGGGGCACGCTGGACTTGGAGGGATCGGCGGCCGACCTCGACGTGTCCGCCTCCGCCCCTTCGATGACGCCTCGGCCCGACGTGTCGTGGCAGAGCGTCGCGCTGCAGGCCCGGGTGCACGGGCCGTTCACCGCGCCGGACGCATCGGGGCAACTGCGGATCGAGGGGCTGGCCGCAGCCGGCGCCGCGGTGCGGCGCCTGGTTGCGGACATCCAGGGCAATGCCGGCCGGATCGGGCTGCATGCCTCGGTGGACGGCCTGCGCCTGCCAGGCCCGGACCCGGCGCTGCTGGCGGCGGCGCCTGTGGTGCTGGACGCCGACGCACGGCTGGACGACCCGGCCCGGCCGGTGACGTTCGCGCTCAGCCATCCGCTGCTGGCCGTCAAGGGCGACGCTCGGACCGGGGGCGACATCTCCGCCACCGCCGACGTGGCCGCAACCGACCTCAGGCCCTTCGCTGCCATCGGCGGGATCGACCTGCACGGCAGCACGGCGCTGCGCCTGCGTGCGGCGGTGGCGGGCGGCGTGACCCGGGCGGAGCTGGACGGCAAGGTCTCGATCACCGGCGGGCTGGCGCCGGTCCCGGCGCTGCTGGGCGACACGACTCTGGGGGTGTCGGCACAGCTCGCCGGATCGGACATCACGCTGTCGCGGCTGGAGGTGGACGGCAAGGCGCTGCGCCTATCGGCCCGGGGCAGCAGCAAGGCGGGCGCGCTGGACGCGACGTATCGCCTCGGCCTCTCCGACCTCGCGGCGCTCGCCCCGACCTTGACCGGGGCGTTGGAGGCGGATGGCCGAGTGCAGGGGCCGATGGACGCGCTGTCGCTCAACACGACGATCAAAGGCGAGGTCGGCGCGCCGAACGTGCCGCGCGGGCCGGTGACGCTGACCGCTGCCTTGACAGGCTTGCCGGGCGCGCCCGCCGGGCAGGTGACGGCCGAGGGCACGCTGGAGGGCGCGCCGCTGGCCCTGGCCGTGAAGGCGCAGCGCGAGGCGG
>CAHJXG010000023.1 GCA_903644035.1 Rhodospirillales bacterium | reverse complement strand
GAGCCGCAGCGCCGGGCCGAGTGGGACGAGCGCACCGCCCATGCCGGCAAGCTGAAGCTGCAATCCGGGCGTCTGGCCAACTGGCCGCAGACGATCATCAATCCCATCGAGTCGTTCATCCAGCGCGGCGTCATCATGGTCGGCGCCTACATCGCCATGCAGGACACGACCGGCATCGCCGTGGGCGGCCTGGTTGCGTTCATGATGCTGGGCAGCCGGGTGACTCAGCCGCTTGTGGGCCTCGCGCGCCTGATTGAGGACTTCGAGGACGTGCGCGCCTCCATCGGGCAGGTCGCGTCGGTGCTGAACAACCCCAACGAGACGGCGGCGATGCAGGGCGGCCTGCGCCCGAAGTTCAAGGGCGACGTGACGTTCGAGGGCCTGACCTTCACCTATCCCGGCTCGAAGCTGCCGGCGCTCGACAAGGTGAGCTTCGAGGTCCCGGCCGGCACCATGCTGGGCGTCGTCGGGCGGAGCGGCTCGGGCAAGAGCACGATCACCCGCCTGCTGCAGGGGATCAACCGCGAATACAGCGGCTTCCTCAAGATCGACGGCGTCGAGCTGCGTGAGATCAACCTGACGCATCTGCGGCGGAGCTTCGGCGTCGTGCTGCAGGACAACTTCCTGTTCCGCGGCACGGTGCGGGACAACGTGACGGCGGGCCGTCCGGGCCTGACGCTTGAGGACGTGATCAAGGCGTCGAGGCTGGCCGGGGCGGAAGAGTTCATCGAGCGCCTGCCCCAGGGTTACGACACCTGGATCGAGGAAGGCTCGGCCAACCTGTCCGGCGGGCAGCGGCAGCGGCTGGCGATCGCCCGCGCCGTCATCGCCGACCCGCGGCTGATGATCCTGGACGAGGCCACGAGCGCGCTCGACCCGGAGAGCGAGGCCCTGGTCAACGCCAACCTGACCCGGCTCGGCAAGGGCCGCACGATGGTCATCGTGTCCCACCGCCTCTCCTCTCTGGTCGATTGCAACCTGATTCTGGTGATGGACAAGGGCACCGTTGTAGACTTGGCGCCGCACCGGGTCTTGCTGGAACGTTGCGCAATCTACAAGATGCTTTGGTCGCAGCAGAATCGGCACCTGGACGGGGCGATGGGCCGGTCGCCGCCGCTGGTGCCCGTGCTGGCCCAGGGCGACTAGGCGGCGCCGACCCCGGTTGGGTATGGCGTAGCTAGCTGGCGGCTCCTTTTGGGGCCGCCGGCCGCTGCCTGACAGAATACAGGCGGCCCGCTTGGCCGTCAGACGGAGAGTTTCATGGCTCAACTGACGCTGCGCAATTCGAACAAGGCAGACGCCATCGCCCTGCCGGGGCTGCTGGAGTTCCATTCGCCCACCGCCGCGCTGGCGGTGGTCCCCGCGCTGCACGGCGCGCGCGGCATGGTCTGGGTCGTGTGCTCATTGGCGGCCGCCTGCATCGGCGCGGCGGCCCTGATCCCCATCGACAAGGTGGTGACCACGCAAGGGAAGGTCGTGGCCCAGTCGGCGACCAGCGTCGTGCAGCCGCTGGAGACGGCCATCGTGCGTTCGATTGATGTTCGGGAGGGGCAGCTGGTGCACAAGGGCGACGTGCTCGCCCGGCTCGATCCCACCTTCGCCACCGCCGATGCGAGCGCGCTGGAGTCGCAGGTCGCCAGCCTGGCGGCCGAGGTCGAACGTCTGCAGGCCGAGGCGTCCGGCACCGCCTACAAGCCGACTGACGGAAGCCCGATTGCGGTGCTGCAAGGAGCCATCTTCCTGCAGCGCCAGGCCGAGCGCGGCTTCAAGAACGAGAACTACAACCAGAAGATCAACAGCCTGCAGAGCCAGATCCAGCGGGCGATGTCGGACAGGGAGGCCTACTCGGAGCGGCTTAAGGTCGCCGAGGATCTGGAGCGCAAGCGCATCGAGCTGGAGCGCCTGCAGGTCGGCAGCCAGATCAACCGTTTGGCGGCGACGGACAGCCGGTTGGAGGTGAAACGCGGCCTGAGCAACGCGACAAACCAGGTCGAGCAGGCAACACGCGACCTGCAGGCGATGCAGGCCGAACGCGACGCCTACAACCAGCAGTGGCGGGGCCAGATCAGTCAGGACCTGACGGAACAGGGCCGCAAGTTGAGCGACGCGCGGGAGAACCTCAACAAGGCCGACCTGCGCCGCCAGTTGGTGGAGCTGCGGGCGGAGCAGGACTCGGTCGTGCTCAACATCGCCAAGGTGTCGCCGGGCTCGGTGCTGCAGTCGGGCGAGCAGTTCCTGACCCTGGTGCCGTCCGATACGCCGCTGGAGGTCGAGGCCAACGTGGCCGGCATGGACGCTGGCTTCGTGCATCCCGGGAACACGGTCACGGTGAAGTTCGACACCTTCCCTTTCACCCAGTACGGCGCCGCCGAGGGCAGGGTCCGCGTGGTCAGCGCCGACAGCTTCACGACCAATCCAGACGAGAAGCAACGCGGCGTGCAGCAGGCATCGCCCGGCGCCGGTCCGTCCTTCTTCCGCAGCCGTATCTCGCTTGACGAGGTCAAGCTGCACGGCACGCCGCCGGGGTTCCGCATCGCGCCCGGCATGCCGATCACCGCAGACATCAAGGTGGGCGAGCGCACGGTCGTCAGCTACCTGCTCAGCCGCGTGCTCCCTGTGGCGCTGGACGGGATGCGCGAGCCGTGATGCCTGG
>CAHJXG010000022.1 GCA_903644035.1 Rhodospirillales bacterium | reverse complement strand
CACGGTCATGGCCGTGAACACCCGGATGTTCTGGAATGTGCGGGCAAGGCCCAACGCCGCGCGGCGCTCGGCCGGCAGCCGGGTCACGTCCTGCCCGGCCAGGCCAATGCGCCCGGCGCTGGGCGGCACCAGGCCGGACACCAGGTTGAACAGCGTGGTCTTGCCGGCGCCGTTCGGCCCGATCACGGCGTGGACGCCGCCCGGCATCACCTGCATGTCCACCCTGTCCACCGCGACCAGGCCGGCGTAGCGGCGGGTCAATCCGCTGATGTGAAGTAATGGCAGCTCCGGCAACGGGGTCATGCGGCGGTGCGGGCGCCGATCCGCTTCATCCGCACCGCCAGCAGGCCATTCGGCAGAAACAGCACGGCGAACACGATGATGACGCCGTTCAGCACCAGCCGGATGTCGCTGAACCCGCGTAACAGTTCCGGCAGCAGGGTCAGCACCCAGGCGCCCACCACCGGGGCGAGCGGCGTGCCGATGCCGCCCAGCAGCACGTAGGACAGGATGGTGACCGCAGGCTCGAAGCCATACTCGTTGGGGCCGATGAAGCTCGACACGTGGGCGGACAGGCAGCCGGCGAGGCCGGCGAGCATCGCCGACGCCAGCAGCGCGCCCATCTTGTAGCGCTGGACCGGCACGCCCATCACCTGGGCGGCGGTCTCGTCCTCCCGCATCGCCTCCATCGCCCGGCCGATGCCGCTGCGCCCGATCAGCCACAGCGCCAGCATCGCGAGGCCCAGAAGCCCGTAGATCATCCACGCCGTCGCGCGCTCCGGAATGCCGGAAAGGCCCAGCGCGCCGCCGAACAGGTCCACGTTGAGATAGACCGCACGCAGCACCTCACCCAGCCCGATGGTGGCGATGGCGAGATAGACGCCGGCCAGCCGCAGCGTCGGCACCCCGATCACCAACGCGAAGGCGACCGGCACGACGACGGAGAGCGGCAGCACCGCAAGGAACGGCAGCTTCAGCTTCAAGGTCATCAGCGCGGAGGAGTAGGCGCCCAAGCCCATGAACGCCGCCTGGCCAAGCGACAGCTGCCCCACCGCCAGCACGACGTACATCGAGAGCGCCAGCAGCCCGTTGACGCCCAGCGCATAGACCAGGTTCTGGTAGGTCCAAAGCAGGTCGTCGAGCCACGGCGGCATCAGGCCCGCCGCAGCACGGCGCGGCCGAACAGGCCGGAGGGCCGGGTCCACAGCACGGCGACCAGGATCAGGAACGCCACCGCCTCCTTCAGCCCCGACGACACGTAGCCCGCGGTCATCACCTCGATCACCCCCAGCGCCAGACCGGCCAGCAGCGCGCCGCGGATGTCGCCGAGGCCGCCCACGATGATGACGACGAAGCCGCGCAGCATCATCGCCTCCCCCATGTAGGGGTGGATCGCGTTGAAGTTCAGCCCGATCAGCACCCCCCCTGCCCCGGCCAGGCAGCCGGAGATGAAGGAGACGAGCGCCGCCGCCCGCCCAGTGTCGATGCCCATGAGCTGCGCCGCGTCCGGCTTCTCCGCCATGGCGCGGATCGCAAGGCCCAGCCGGGTGCCGCGCATCAGCGCCAGCAGCGCTGCGACCAGCAGCGTGGTGGCACCTAGGATCAGGAGTTGCGCCGCCGTGACGCGGACCTCGCCGATGTGGAACGCATCCGCGGCCACGAGGTCCGGCGGCAGGCGGCGGATGTCAGGCCCGAGCCAGCTGGTCAGCGCCGAGTAAAGCGCCAGCACGCCGCCGAGCGTGACCATCAGCGATGACAGCTCCGGCGCCTGGATGCGGCGCAGCCGGGTCAGCAGCACCCAGTCGAGCACGACGGCGACGCACCCGGCGCCCAGCGCCGCGAGCGGCAGCGCCAGCCAGATCGGCGCGCCCTGCCGCGCCATCCACAGCGCCAGCAGCGCGCCGGCCGAGAAGTAGAACCCGTAGGTCAGGTTGATCACCCGCAGCACGCCGAACATCAGCGTGAAGCCGAGGGCGAACAGGGCATAGACGGCGCCGAGCAGGACGCCGTTCACAAGCTGCTGGGCAAGCATCGCTGCGTCCTATGGTGTTCGCGCGCCCGCGGCAAGTGGTCCCGTGCCGCTACTGCGGGGCGACGCCGAACTTGCCGCCCTGCATCGCCAGCACCACCACGCCCTCGGTGCTGGCGGGGTCGCGGCCCTGGGTGAAGGTGAACGGCCCCATGACGCCGCTGTATTTCGTCTCCAGCAAGGCGTCGCGGATCTTGGCCGGCTCGGCGGCGCCGGCGCGGGTGATGGCGTCTGCCAGGATGTGCATGCAGTCATAGGCCTGGGCGGCGAACTGGTCCGGGTCGCGGCCGTTCTTCGCGCGGAACCTGGTCACGAAGGCCTGGTTCGCCGGATCGTCCTTGCCCACGAACCACGGGCTGCCGACGAGCAGGCCATCGGCCGCGGTGCCTGCGATCTCGCCCAGCTTCGGCGAGTTGCTGCCGTTGCCGCCCACGAACAGCGTCTCCTTGCCGAACCCGAGCTGCCGCGCCTGCAGCAGCACGCCGGACACCGGCTCGACCAAGGCCGAAATGCTGACCGCGTCCGGCTTCAGCGCGCGGATCTTGGTCAGCTGCGCGCTGAAATCGGTGTCCTTGCTGCCGAAGCTCTCGATGGCCAGGATTGTCAGCCCGGCCTTCTCGGCAGCGGCCTTCATGGTGTCGAAGCCCGACTTCGAGAACGCATCGTCGTTCGCGTACATGAGCGCGACGGTCTTCACGCCGCGCGCCTTGGCCCGCGCCAGCGTCACCGGGATCACGTCGCTCTCCGGCAGGCTGGTGCGGAACACGTAGGGACCGATCTCGGTGATGCCCGCGGCGGTCGTGCTGGTGCCGATGATCGGGATCTTGCGCTCGTTCGCCACCGGCCCCACGGCGAACATCTCGTTCGACAGGGTCGGCCCGATGATCGCGACCACCTTGTCCCGGCCGATCAGCTTGCGGGCGGCGTTGATCGCCTGGTCCTTGTTGGCGGCGCTGTCCTCGACCGTCAGCGCAATCTTGCGGCCCAGCACGCCCTGCGCGTTCACCTCCTCCAGCGCCAGCTCCAGCCCGGCGCGGATCGCGGTGCCGTAGGCGGCGTTGGGGCCGCTCAGGATCTCGATCGCGCCGACGGGGATCGGGGCGCCTCCCTGCGCGAGGGCGGGCGGGGCCATCGCCAGCGTGGCGGCGACGGCGACGGCGAGCAATGAGCGGCGGAGCATCGTCGGTGTTCCTTCAAGGACGGCGGATCGGGTCAGGACCGTAGTCGAAACGGCCCGATAATCAAAGCGGCTTGCACCTGCCCCGGCGCCGGGCCATGGGAGCGCGATGACCAAGCTCCGCATCGCCACCTGGAACATCAACTCGCTCCGCCTGCGGCTGCCGTTGGTGGAGCGGCTGGTGCAGGCGCTCGACCCCGACGTGATCTGCCTGCAGGAGACCAAGGTTCCGGACGCGCTGTTTCCCGACGCGGCGCCCGGCGCCTTCGGCTATCCCCACGTCGCCCGGCGCGGCATGAAGGGCTACAACGGCGTCGCCATCCTGTCGCGCGTGCCCCTCGCCCCACTCGACGGCCCCGATTGGTGCGAGCGCGGCGATTGCCGGCACGTCGGGGTGGCGCTCTCGACGCCCGCGGGACCGGTGGCGCTGCACGACTTCTACGTCCCCGCCGGCGGGGACGAGCCGGACCCGTCGGTCAACCCGAAGTTCGCCCACAAGCTCGCCTTCGTCGGCGAGGTCACCAACTGGTTCGCTGCTCGACAGCCGGAGCGCTGCGTCCTGGTCGGCGACCTCAACATCGCGCCGCTGGAGCACGACGTGTGGAGCCACAAGCAACTCCTCACGGTGGTCTGCCATACGCCCGTGGAGGTCGCGGCGATGGAGGCCTGGATGCGCACGGGCTTCATCGACGCCATGCGGCATTTCGTCCCGGCGGACCAGAAGCTGTATACCTGGTGGTCCTACCGCAACCAGGATTGGAAGCAGGCCAACCGCGGCCGTCGGCTGGACCATGTCTGGGTCAGCCGGGACCTGGTGCCAAGCCTGCGGTCGAGCACCGTGCTGACCGAGGCGCGGGACTGGCCCCGGACATCAGACCACGTGCCGGTCTGCGTCGAGCTTGACGTGTAGCTGCCTGCGCCCGGACGTCGGGCGGCGCTATGCCACGGTGATCGTGATCCTGCGCGACACGACCGGGGGGGCGAACAGCATGTGCTCGGCATCCCCCAGCACAAGCTGCAAGCTGTGCCGCCCCGGCGGTAGGTCGAGGCGAGCCTCGGTTTGCCCGGCACCGAAATGCAGATGATTCCGATCAGAGGGAATCGGCTCATCAGGATTGAGCGGCTCGACGACGTCGATCAGCAGATGGTGGTGCCCGAGGTTCGGCGTCGGGTCGCCGGCATGGGTGACGCCCATGTTGCGCAACCCGAACCGGCACCAGAAGACGCCGCGAACGCGCTCTCCGTCACGCGGCGAGATGATGTAGAGGAGCGTGTCCTTCGACGAGGGAGTCCTGGCGGCCCACGCCGGCGCGGACGCGGCGACTGTCGATGATGCGGCGGCTTGCAGCAGCGTTCTGCGGTCGATCAGCATGGTTTCCCTCCTGGGCGCCTGGCCTCACAGCCAGAAGATGTCACTCGCTGCGCACGACGCGGAACCCGTGTGTCGGGTAGCGCACGGACGCATCGTAGTAATCGCGGCTCGATGGCCGCAGGTAGCTCGCATCGGCCATCCAGGAGCCGCCACGCAGCACGCGCTCGCGGCAATCGGGGGCGTCCCAGGCTATCGACCCGATGCGCGGCGCGTCCTGGTAATCGCGATGCCAGCAATCGGCCACCCACTCCGCGACTCCTCCGCCCATGCCGAACAGGCCGAACGGGTTGGGCGGATAGGCTTCCGCCACCGGCGGACTCTGCATGCTGACCGGCTCGCCGCAGCCTTTGCAGCTTGCCTTGCCGGACACCATGATGTTGCCCCACGAGTATCGCGTCTCCGTCCCGGCGCGGGCGGCGTACTCCCATTCGGCCTCGGTCGGCAGCCGGTAACGCTTGCCCGTCACGCTGGACAGCCACGCCGCATACTGACGGGCGTCATCCCAGCTCACGTTGGTGACCGGCTGGTCCAGCTTGCCCTTCGGCTGGAGCGTGCACAGCCGCGCGTCCACGCAGTCCTGCCATTCCTGAACCGTGACGGCGGTCCTTGCCATCAGGAAAGGCTCGATCAGGACGGTGCGGACGGGCCGCTCCGAACGGTCGTCGTTGCTTCCCATGCGCAGGATGCCGCCGGGGAGCGTGATCATCGTCGGTTCAGCGATGACCGGCGGGCCGGCCGGCCTGTATGCTTGCAGAGCGTCCTGCGCCGCGCCCGGCGAATGCGGCACAGCGATTGCTGCTGCCGGGTCGCCAACCGGGGGACGGGCCAGTGGCTCGGACGGCTGAAGGTCCTGGTCAGGGACCTGACGCGCCGCGCCTTCGACCGGTTTTGGCGCCGGCAACGCCGCGCCAGGCCTGGAGGGCACGCCGCTGCGGTAGAACGCGGCGGCGGGTGGGTCAGGCGCCGTGGCGACGCGCGGACGCTCGTCGCTGGATG
>CAHJXG010000021.1 GCA_903644035.1 Rhodospirillales bacterium | reverse complement strand
TGGGCTGCGCCGCCGTGCCCGGCGGCGTGCCGAACCCGGCCAGCAGGGCGTTGAACGCGCCGGTCAGGCTGCCCGCCGCATAGACGCGCAGCGGCGTCGGCGCCTCGGCGCCCTGGGCCAGCGCCGGGACGAGAAGGGCTGCCCCGAGCACGGCGCGGCGCAGCATGGCCTGCACGGACCAGCCCGCCCGTGGTCGCCACATTGGGAAACCGTCCATCATCGTGCCTCGCTTCTCGGGATGGTCGTCAAGTTCTTGTGGGATACAGCGCCCGCGGCAGCGCGCCGCAGGAGAGGGCAATTTCCGCGGCAGGGGCGCATAGGCATCGGCATCCGCCTGTCAGCCCGGTATCGGCGCGGTCAGGTCAACGACCTGGAGGTCCACCAGGTTCAAGACGTAGCGGCCGCCGGCATGGTCGCCGGGGACGACGAGGCGCATCGCTCCGGCGCTGCCGTCCGGGCCGAGCTGGCCGCCGGTGTCGGCATAGGCCACGAGGTCCGGCTGGTTGCCGAACGCCGGGTCGATCTCTCCCAACGAGATCAGCGCGCGGTAGCCGTCGCTGCCGGTCGCCACGACGCCGAACCGCAGGACGTCGTTCTTGATCGCGGGGTCCGTGACCAGGCCCTGGTCCTGCAGCAGCGTCCAGAGCGGGACTCCGGTGTAGGTGTCGGTCACCTCGCCGGCGCCGGACAGGAAGGTGGCGGTCTCGGTCATGGACTGGTTCAGGGCGGCCAAGGTGATCGGCGTGAACGTGGCGGGTTCGGCGACCTGGCCGGAGACGGTGAGCTGGTCGGAGACGCCGCCGGGTCCCGTCGGGGGCGGCTCTGGCAGGCTGCCCACATGGAGGCTGACCAGGTCCGACACGTAGCGCCCGCCCGCACGGTCGCCCGGGACGACCATGCGGGCCAGGCCCTCGCTGCCCTGCGGGCCGAGCTGCCCGGCCGTGTCCGAGGTGGCGACCAGCACCGGCTGGTCGCCGAACCTCGGATCGATCTCGCCGAGCGAGAAGGCCGCCTGGTATCCGTCCGCGCCCGTGGCGACGACGTACTTGCTCAGGATGTCGTTCTTCGCCGTCGTCACGGTGACGCCGCCCGCGACGTCGAGCAGGTTCCGGAGGGTGATGCCGGTGTAGGTGTCGCTGACGGGGGCGCCGGCCGCCGTGTAGGTCACCGTCTCCGTCGTGACCGGCGTCAGGCCAGGCAGGTTGTAGAGGCCGGCATCGGCGACGCCGCCGGAGAGGGCGACGGGCGAGAACCGGATGCCGAATGACCCCAGGAGGCCGCTGAGCGCCTCCTCAAAGCCATAGAGGCTCTGCAGGAGGTCCGCATCCGCCGAAACATGACCCATCCCCTGCCTCCGTTCGTTGTGCTTGAACGACTACAACGGATCGCCTGGCCCAGCAACCCGGTGCGCGGCTCGCCGGGCACCAGGCGCCTAGCCCGACCGCGCCCCGGCGCGCAGGGCGGCGACCCGCACCCGCTCCAAGTGCACGATGAAGACGCCGCTGAGGGCGATGATGACCGCACCCACCACCACCCAGCGGTCCGGGACGCTGCCGAACACGAGCAGGCCCAGCACGGACGACCAGATCAGCTGCGCGTAGCCCAGCGGCGCCAGCACCGTCGCCCGCGCATGGCGGAAGGCGAGCACGGCGAGCCACTGTCCCGTCGACGCGATCACCCCCAGGGCGACGGACAGCCCGGCAAGCCTCCAGGTCATCGGCGCCAGGAAGAACGGCAGCGCGGCCATCAGCATCACGAACCCGGTCGCCGCGGTCCACAGCAGCGTCACGCCGGGGCGGTCGATGCCCGACAGCTTCCGCGTCACCAGCATCGCGACGGACCAGGACAGCGACGACAGCAGCACCAGCAGGGCCGCCGGCTGCAGGCCGTGCGCGCCGGGGCGGACCACGACGAGCATGCCCAGGAATCCCACGAACACGGCGATCCAGCCCGGCAGGCGCACCACCTCGCCCAGCACCGGCATGGCCAGCGCGGTGATCAGCAGGGGCGTGATGAAGTTGATCGCCGTGGCCTCGGCGATGGGCAGGTGCGCGAGGGACAGGATGAAGCAGACGGCGCTGCTCACCACGCCGACGCCGCGCAGAATCTGCAGCGCCGGCCGGCGGCTGCGCATGGACACCCTGCGGTTCCGCAGCAGCGGGCTTGCGGCCATGATCACGAAGACGGTGTAGCGGATGGCGGCGAGCTGCACCGCCGGCACGCTCTGGGTGATGTATTTGGCCATCGTGTCCGACAGCGAGAACAGGAGCGTGGCGGCCAGCATGAGCGCGCCGCCGCGAAGAAAGTTGTCGGGCATGGGACGGCCACTCAAGCACGCCGCTGTTCGCCGGGCCACCCGCGCCGGGAACATCGGGCGGGTTTGTCATCGGCCGGGCGTGATCAGCGCTCCACCACCGCCCGCCCGGACACGGACGCCCCGGCATCCCCCGCCAGGCGCAGCCCGGCCAGGGCGGTGACAAGCGTCAGCACCCCGATGATCCCGAACGCGCCGTGGAACGTGGCGAGCGAGGGTGCCGCCCCCTCCCCGAGCAGGTGCCCCGAGGCGCGCAGGGCCACCGCGCCGAGGGCGACGCCGAGGCCGATCGCGAGCTGGAACGCGACGCTGAACAGCGTGTTGGCCGCGCTCATCATGGGCTTGGGCACATCGGCAAAGGCGAGCGTGCCGAGGGCGGTGAACTGCAGGGAGCGGGACGCGCCCGAGACCACCAGCAGGGCGATGACGGCGGCGGCCGGGGTCGCGGGCGTGAGCGCGGCGCAGGCGAGCATCGTCGCGGCCTGCAGCAGCCCGTTGCCCACCAGGACGCCGCGGAAGCCGTATCGGCGCAGGATGGGCGACGTCAGCGGCTTCATGCCGATGTTGCCGGCGAACAGCGCCAGGGTGAGAAGCCCCGCCCGAATTGCATCGAGGCCGAAGCCGAGCTGGAACAGCAGCGGCAGCAGGAACGGCATGGCGCTGATGAGCACGCGCATCCCGGTGCCGTTGGTCATGACCATGCGGAAGGTCGCGACCCGCAGGGGCGAGGGGTCCAGCATCGGATGCGGGTGCCGCCGCACCTGGAGCCGGAGCAGCAGGCCCGCGACGCCGGCGGCGCCGGCGAGCGATGCCACCGCGAGCCACGGCACGGCGCCCCGCCCGAGCAGGTCGATGGCCCCCGTCGCGCACAGCAGCA
>CAHJXG010000020.1 GCA_903644035.1 Rhodospirillales bacterium | reverse complement strand
TTCCCGCCGCCGTCCTCAGCCCGCCTGGAGCATCGGCGCCCGGCGATGCCTCGTCGCGCACTCATAGGCGTAGGCGCAGGCGAGCAGATCCGCCTCGCTCCACATGCGGCCCACGAAGATCAGGTTAAACGGCGCGCCGGAGGCGTAGTATCCCGCGGGCACCGTGACGCCGGGCAGTCCCGCGATGTTGATCTCGCCCACCGTGGTCTCATGGATCGTCTCCGTTCCATGCAGCGGCGGCAGCGCCGTGCGCATCTGCGGGAAGGCCAGCGCGTCCAGCCGCGCCTCCGCGAACACGGCGTCGAAGAGTTCGAGGTAGGCCTCCTTCACCGCGATGAACTCCGAAAGGTCAGGCGGGTGCGCCGGGTCGGCGAGGCAGGCGGCGAACTGCGGCAGGCTGGGCGCGAAGCTCAGCACGCCCGACGGGCCGAAGGCGTCCTCCTTGGCAGTGGCCGCGGCGAACTCGGCGAAGGTGCGGAGCGCCGCGTCCGGCCCCAGCCGCTCCAGATACTTCTGCATGTCATGGGGCACGGATTCGAGGCCGCGGGCGTCGAACTCGCCAAGCGGCGGCGTGGGGGTGCGCAGATCGGCGAAGCCGGAGCCGCGGAACGGGTCCTCGACCAGCACGGCGCCCTGCGCCTCCAACTCCCCCTGTGCCCGGCCATAGAGCACCGCCGCCTCCGTCGAGAGCGGCTGGTTGCGCCAGCCCGGGCCGTACAGCCCGATCCGCTTGCCGCGCAGCGCCTCCTTGTGCAGCCGCGCGGCGTAGCCGCCCTTCGGCCGGTGGCCGACACCCGCGATGGTCTTCGGGTCCTCCGCGGTGTAGCCGGCCAGCACGTCGAGCGTGAGCGCCGCATCACGCACGCAGCGGGCGATCGGCCCCACCACGTCGCGCAGGCCCGACAGCGGCATGACGCCCGCGTTCGGCACCAGGGCGAAGCTCGGCTTGATGCCGACCAGCGCCTGGGCGGAGGCCGGGTTCTGGATGGAGCCGCCGGTCTCCTCGGCCAGGCCCAGCACGGCCATGCTGGCGGCGACGGCGGTCGCGGTGCCGGCGCTGCTGCCGCCCGGCAGGAACTCGCGCCCGGCGGCGTTGTAGGTCGGCCCGGCCCAGCTGTCGTTGGCGTGGCTGCCGGTGTGGCTGAGCACGGGGACGTTGGTCTTGCCCAGGATGACGCAGCCCGCCGCCCGCATCCGCGCGACCACGGGGCTGTCCGTGCCGGGCATCAGGTCCACCCCGCCGGTCTTGCTGTAGAGGAGCGACCAGCCGGCGGTGGTGGGGAAGCCCACCATGTCCATCGGGTCCTTCACCACCACCGGCACGCCCGCGAGCGGACCCAGCGCCTCGCCGGCGGCACGGCGCCGGTCGATCTCCCGCGCGTCGGCCAGGGCGTCCGGATTGAGGAAGATGATGGCGTTGTAGCCCGGATTGTATTCGGCGATGCGGTCGAGGAACGCCTGGGTCAGCGCCTCCGATGTCATGGCGCCGCTGGCAAAGGCCGCTTGCGCCTGCTCCACGGTCAGCTCGATGGGGTCGATGGTCGCACCGCTCATCTTGGGAAACTCCATTGCCTTGAGGTCAAACCGTCATGTGCCGCTCGATCCGCGCCGCCGCCCCGGCGTCCCCGGTGCCGCCGCGCTCGACCACCTCGCCCGAGGTCAGCACGGCGAAGCGGTCGGCGACGCTGAGCGCGAAGGCGACGTTCTGCTCCACCAGCAGCATCGCCGTGCCGTGCATCCGCCGCTCCGCCGCGAGCACGCCCGCCAGGCGGTCCACCACGGAAGGCTGCAAGCCTTCCGAGATCTCGTCCACCAGCATGAGCCGCGGCCGGGCCAGGATGGCGCGGGAGATCAGCAGCATCTTCTGCTCGCCGCCCGACAGGGTGCCGGCCTTCTGGCCCAGGCGCCGCAGCAGCACGGGGAAGTGCGGCTCGATGGAGGGCAGGCGCTCGCGGAACAGCCGGTCGTGCGACACGCCGAGGCGCAGGTTCTCACCCACCGTCAGGTCGGCGAACAGGGCCTGCTCCTGCGCGACGTAGCACAGCGCGCGCCGGGCGATGCGGTAGGGCGCGATCCCGGCCAGCGCCTGGCCGTCGAGCCGCACGCCGCCGGACCGCGGTTGGACGAAGCCCGCGGCCGTGCGCAGCAGCGTCGTCTTGCCGACGCCGTTGCGGCCGAGCAGCGCCACGATCTCGCCGGCGCCGACGCCCAGCGACACGTGGCGCAGCACCATCGTCGCGCCATACCCGGCGGTCACGTCGGCGAGGTCCAGAAGGTCAGGCATGGGCCGCGCCGGCGTAAATGGTGCGCACGGTCTCCGACTGCACCGCCTCCTCCACCGCGCCGTCCAGCACGACCCGGCCCTGGTGCAGCACGATGACGCGGGACGAGATGCTGCGCACGAAATCGAGGTCGTGCTCGACCAGCACGATGCACAGGCGGTGGCGCTGGGCGAGGTCGGCGAGCAGCGTGCCGATGCGCTGCCGTTCCGGCTTGGTCAGCCCGGCGGTCGGCTCGTCCAGCAGCAGCAGCGTGGGTTCCAGCGCTAGCACCATCGCGAGTTCGAGCGACTGCTTCTCGCCGTGGGACAGATGCCGGGTCTCGACGCCCAGGCGGTCGGACAGCCCGGTCGCGCGCACCACCTCCAGCGCCGATCCGGGCAGCGCGATGGCCGGCGTGCGGCGGAGCAGGGAGGGCCGCTCGATGCGGCTGCGGGCGACGCGCAGGCACTCCGCGACCGTCATGGTCTCGAACACCGCGGCGGTCTGGAACTTGCGTCCGACCCCGAGGGCAGCGCAGCGGTGCGGCGGCATGTGGCGGATGCTGTGGCCGCCGACCTCGACCAGCCCGGCGCTGCGCTCCCGCCCATCGGCGATGCAGCGCATAAGCGTCGTCTTGCCCGCGCCGTTCGGCCCGATGAGGCTGACGAGGTCGCCGGCATTGGCGGCGAAGGCGACGCCGCGCAGCACCTGCAGGCTGCCGAACCGCTTGTCCAGCGCCTCGACCCGCA
>CAHJXG010000019.1 GCA_903644035.1 Rhodospirillales bacterium | reverse complement strand
GCGCCAGTCGGTCACGCGCAGCCATCGCCACAGCGGCGGTCCGGCCACGATGCTGACAAGGCCCGTCAGCAGGACGAACACCGCGGCGAGGGAGGGATTGCCGCCGATCTGCTCGGCGACGCCCATCGCAATGGGCGTCGTCACCGATTTCGGCGCCAATGACAGCACGACCGGGCGCGATGCCCCCAGGGCATGGGCGATCAGCATGGCGCTGACGGCCGAAGTCAGCGATCCCGCCAGGATCGCCGGGATGATCGCCGGCGCGCTGCGGCGGATTTGGTGCCAGGCGGCATGCATCGGCACTGCGAGCGCGACCGTCGCCGGCCCCAGGAGGAAATGCACGTATTGCGCGCCCTGGAAATAGGCGGAGTAGGACGTGCGCGTGGCCAGCAGCAGCGATGACAGCAACGCGATTGCGATCAGCACCGGGTTGGCGAGCGGCCGGTCGCCCAGCGCCCGGCTGAGCGCCACGGCAACCTGCCAGCCGACCAGAGTCACCGTCAGCCCAAGCAGCGGCGTGGATTCCAGGTAAACCCAGATCGTGCCGAGCGGCATCATCTGATCAGGCGCTGCATCACCAGGGCCGTGACGCCAAGGCCCAAGGCAGTCGAAACGGTGATCGCGGCGGCAATCGCCAGCCAGTCCCGGCCCAGCGCGTCGAGTTGGGTGATGATCCCGACCCCGGCCGGCACGAACAGCAGCGACAGATGGCGCAGCAGGCCCGCCGCGGTGGACCGCATCGCCTCATCCGGCCCGCCGCGCACCGCAAGGATGCCGAGCAGCAACACCAGGCCCAGCACCGGGCCGGGCATGGTCCACCCGGCGGCGCGGGCGATCACCTCGCCGACAAATTGGCACAGGATCAGGGCGGTGAGGGCGCGCAGCACGCGGCTACTGCTGCTGCAGCGGCAGACGGAGCTTGAAGCCGGCGCCGGGTCGGACGCGGCGCTCCTGCTCGGCCTGCGCGGAAGACCCGGCCGAGTAGCCGTCGCCTCGGTACTGCTCGCCACGGGGAAAGAAGCCGGGCACCAGTTCGGGGGCAGTGCCGGTCCGAGGACCGGCGGGCGCGTCCAGGTCGCGGTTGGGCGTGGGCGCCAGATCGTAGCCGGGTCCTGTGGGGGCGGGGCTAGGCGGTATCGGGGGCACCGGCAGCAGCGGCGACTGCGGCGGCGTCGCCTGCAGGTTCAAGCCGCGGTGCTGCGGCAGGGCCGGCATGGGCAGCAGCATCAGGGAAAGCGGCACCGCGACCGATGCGAGGCGCCTCATGGCGCAGCCTCGAGGGGAACCTCGGGCGAGGTGCCGCGCCGGTCGCTGGCCGGGTTGCCGGCGGGTGCGCCCAACGCGCCGTCACCCATGGCATGCCACGCATTCAGCGACCAATGCACCGATGGGAACGCCAACTCGTTCCAAGGGATGGCATCCCAGCCAAAAAGCTGGACATCGAGGCTTTCCACGCCGGGAGCGAAGGTCGGCGTGCCGTCAAACCGGGCACGGAAGATGACCTGCACCTGGCCGATGCGGCTGATGCTGAACACGGCGAGGATGCCATCGAGGGTGATCCGCGCCGTGGCCTCCTCGAACGCCTCTCGCTGCGCGCCTTCCTCGACGGTTTCCTGCAACTCGAGGTATCCGGCGGGAAGGGTCCAGTAGCCCCGCCGCGGCTCGATGGCCCTGCGGCACAGCAGCGCCTGCCCGGCATGGACGACGACGGAACCGACGACGATCTTTGGGTTCTCATAGGCGACATAGCCGCAGTCGTCGCAGACTGCGCGCTCGTGCGTGTCGCCTTCGGGAACATGATGGGAGAAGCGCACCATGCTTGCAGGGTGCGGCGGCGCGCCCGCGGGATCAAGAGGCGTGTCGGATGACTACACCGATAAGTTCAGCAGCGAGCCGCGCGGCGCGTGCCCCGGCGGAGCGGCGCCGGGCAGGGCCTGCTTTCCCAGCGGCGAGGCCGACGCCATGGGGGCTTCCCGCTGCTCGCGCACCGGCCGGATTGGGCTGGGTTGCGGCAGCTTCGGAATGGACGCGGTGCCGGAGAAGGCCGAGAGCGAGTTGGTTGAGAGCATGGCGGTGACACTAAAGCCAAAGTGGTAACGGAGTCGTTAAGGAACCGGCGTTTCCAGCGCCGCGACGCCGGGCAGCGTCTTGCCTTCCAGCCACTCCAGGAACGCGCCGCCGGCGGTGCTGACATAGCTCAACCGGTCCAGCACCCCGGCGTGCCGCAGGGCCGACACGGTGTCGCCGCCGCCCGCCACGCTGCGCAGCGCGCCCTGCGACGTCGCCTCCGCGACCGCATGGGCCAACGCGGTCGTCGCCACGTCGAAGGGCGGGGTCTCGAACGCGCCGAGCGGCCCGTTCCAGACCAGCGTGCGGATGTCGGGCAGGCGGTCCTGCAGCGCCTGCACGGTGGCGGGTCCCACGTCCAGCATCATGGCGTCGGACGGGATGGCCTGCACCGAGACGACCTCCGTCGGCGGGTTGGCCCGGAACTCCCGGGCGACCACGGCGTCGGTCGGCAGCACGATCTCGCAGCCGGCGCGGTTGGCCTCCGCCAGGATGTCCCGGGCCGTCGCGTGCATGTCCGCCTCCTGCAGGCTCTTGCCCACTGCCGTGCCCTGCGCCGCCAGGAAGGTGTTGGCCATCGCGCCGCCGATCACCAGCACATCGACGCGGCCGGACAGGTTGCCCAGCAACTCCAGCTTGGTCGAGACCTTGGACCCGCCGACGATAGCGCAGACCGGCCGGGCCGGGCTGCCCAGCGCCGCGTCGAGCGCATCGAGTTCCGCCTGCATCATGCGCCCGGCATAGGCGGGCAGCAGGTGGGCAACGCCCTCCGTGCTGGCATGCGCCCGGTGCGCCGCGGAGAAGGCGTCGTTGACATAGAGATCGGCGAGCGCCGCAAGCCCGCGCGCGAAGGCCGGGTCGTTGGCCTCCTCGCCCGCGTGGAACCGGGTGTTCTCCAGCACGAGCACGTCGCCATCGGCCATGGCGGCGACCGCATCCTGCGCCTCTGGTCCGATGCAGTCGTCCGCGAACGCCACCGCCTGGCCCAGCACCTCGCCCAAGGCCTGGGCCATCGGGGCCAGCGACATCGTGGGCACGCGCTTGCCTTTGGGCCGGTCGAAGTGGCTGCAGACGATCACCCGGGCGCCGCCATCCGCCAGCTCCCGGATGGTCGGGGACAGCCGCTCGATCCGCGTGAGGTCGCTGATGCGCCCGTCGCGGATGGGCACGTTGAGGTCGGCGCGCAGCAGCACGCGCTGACCGGCCACATGGACGCCATCCAGCGTGCGGGCGGTCACGCCTGCATGCTTCCGAACAGCACCGCCGTGTCGATCATGCGGTTGCTGAACCCCCACTCGTTGTCGTACCAGCCCATGACGCGGGCCAACTGCCCATCGACCACCGCCGTCTGCGTCGCATCGAAGGTGCAGGACGCCGCCTGATGGTTGAAGTCGATGCTGACCAGCTTCTCCGTGCTGTAGTCCAGGATGCCGCGCAACGCGCCGCCTGCGGCCGCCTTCATCGCGTCGTTGATCTGCGCCACCGTGGCCGCCTCGCGCAGGTTCACGTCGAGGCTGACCAGCGACACGTTCGGCACCGGCACGCGGACCGACGTGCCGTCCAGCTTGCCCGCGAGTTCGGGGATCACAAGGCCCAGCGCCTTGGCGGCGCCCGTGGTGGTCGGGATGCTGGAGACCGCGGCGGCGCGGGCGCGATGCAGGTCCTTGTGCAGCGTGTCCACCGTGTTCTGGTCGCCGGTGTAGGCGTGGATGGTGACCATGTAGCCGCGCAGGATGCCGAAGCTGTCATGCAGCACCTTCGCCATCGGCGCCAGGCAGTTGGTGGTGCAGGACGCATTGCTGATGACGGTCATCTGCGGCGTGACCACCTGATGGTTCACCCCGTACACCACGGTCGCATCGACCCCGTCCGCCGGGGCGCTGATCAGCACCTTGCGCGCGCCGGCACCCTGGATCAGCGCGCTCGCCGCCTCTTTGCTGGTGAACCGTCCGGTGCACTCCATCGCGACATCGACGCCCTGGTAGGGCACCTTGGCCGGGTCGCGCTCCGCCGAGACCTTGATCGGGCCGAAGGTGCGGCCCCGGCAGTGGATGGTGATGGCGTCGCCCTCGACCACGACCTCTCCGGGGAAGCGGCCGTGCACGCTGTCGTAGCGGAACAGGTGGGCGTTGGCCTCGACGCTGCCCAGGTCGTTGATGGCGACCGGCACGATGTCGTCCCGCCCGCTCTCGGCGATGGCGCGCAGCACCAAGCGACCGATGCGCCCGAACCCGTTGATGGCGACCTTGACGGCCATAGGACTGAAGCTCCCCTAGTTTGCAGCCAGCCGTTTTCTCACGGCGGTGGTGACGGCCTCCGGCGTGATGCCGAAGTGCCGGAACAGCGTGTCGCCCGGCGCGCTGGCGCCGAAGCCGGTCATGCCGATGAAGGCCCCATCCGCGCCGAGCCAACGCTCCCAGCCGAAGCCGCAGGCGGCCTCGATGCCAAAGCGGGGGGCGCTGCCCAGCACGCCGGCATGGTAGCTCTCGACTTGCTGCGAGAACAGGTCCCAGCACGGCAGCGACACCACGGCGACGGGGATGCCCTCACCGGCCAGCATCCGCCGGGCCTCGATGGCGATGGCGACCTCGGACCCGGTGGCGATCAGCGTCGCCTGCCGCGCGCCGTTGGCCTCCGCCAGCACGTAGCCGCCGC
>CAHJXG010000018.1 GCA_903644035.1 Rhodospirillales bacterium | reverse complement strand
GCGGAGTACGATGCCCTCCGCCAGCGCAATGCGGCGATTGAGGCCGAATTCCCGCATCTGGCCCGTCCCGACAGCCCGAGCCGCCGCGTGGGCGCCGCGCCGGCCACCGGCTTCGCCAAGCTGCGCCACCGCGTGCCCATGCTCTCCCTCGACAACGCCTTCGCGCCTGAGGACTTTACCGAGTTCTGCGCCCGCATCCGCCGCTTCCTGCATCAGCCGGAGGCCGCCCTCGCCTTCGTCGCCGAGCCGAAGATCGACGGCCTGTCCATCAACCTGCTGTACGAGAACGGCACCTTGGTGCGCGGCGCCACCCGCGGGGACGGCATGGAGGGGGAGGACGTGACCGCCAACCTCCGCACGATGGCGACCGTGCCCAACCGCCTGCACGGCCCCTCCCCCGCCTTGATCGAGATCCGCGGGGAGGTGTTCATGACCAAGGCCGACTTCCTGGCGCTCAACGCGGCGCAGGCGGCGGCGGGGCAGAAGCTGTTCGCCAACCCGCGCAACGCCGCCGCCGGGTCACTCCGCCAGCTTGACCCGGCCATCACCGCGACCCGCCCGCTGTCGCTGTTCGCCTACGCCCTGGGCGACGTGCAGGGGGAGGTTCCCGGCACCCACTCCGCTTACCTGGAGCAGCTCCGCGCCTGGGGGTTCCAGGTCAACCCGCTCTCCCGCCTGCTCGCCGACGAGGCCGGCGTGGCGGCATTCCAGCAGGACACCGCCCTGGCCCGCGCCGGCCTGGGCTACGACATCGACGGCGTCGTCTACAAGCTGGACGACCTGGCCTTGCAGCGCCGCCTGGGCTTCGTCGGCCGCGCGCCGCGTTGGGCCATCGCGTGGAAGTTCCCGGCGGAGCAGGCGGTCACGACGTTGGAGGATATCCGCATCCAGGTCGGCCGCACCGGGGCGCTCACCCCCGTGGCCTGGCTCGCGCCCGTGAACGTCGGCGGCGTGCTCGTCACCCGCGCCACCCTGCACAACGAGGACGAGATCGCCCGCAAGGACGTCCGTGTCGGCGACAGCGTGGTGCTGCAGCGCGCCGGCGACGTGATCCCGCAGATCGTTCAGGTCATGCTGGACCGCCGCCCGGACGGTGCCCTGCCCTTCGTGCCGCCGGAGACCTGCCCCGCCTGCGGCAGCCTGGCGGCGCGCGGCGCGGGCGAGGTGGTGCGCCGCTGCACCGGCGGCCTGATCTGCCCGGCGCAGACCGTCGAGCGTCTGATCCACTTCGTGTCCCGCGGCGCCTTCGACATCGAGGGCCTGGGCGAGAAGACCATCCAGGAATTGCACGGCCTGGGCTGGCTGCATGGTCCGGCCGACATCTTCCGGCTGGAGCCGCATCGCGCCGAGCTGCTGGCCCGCAAGGGCTGGAAGGAGAAATCCGTCCGCAACCTGATGCAGGAGATCGAAAGCCGGCGCACGGTTCCGCTCGACCGCTTCATCTACGCCCTCGGCATCCGCCGGGTCGGCGAGACGAATGCCAAGCTGCTGGCGCGCCATTACAGCAGCTACGCCGCCTGGCACGCGCAGATGCTGGCGGCGACCACCGTGGGCAGCGACGAGCGCTCGGCCCTCGGCAGCATCCTGGGGGTGGGCAAGGCCCTGGCGGACGAGCTGGCGGCGTTCTTCGTCGAACCCCGCAACCGGGCGGCGCTCGACGACCTGACGGCGTTCCTCACCATCGAGGACGCCAAGCCCGGCGCGGCGGCGGACGGCGCGCTGTCCGGCAAGAACCTGGTGTTCACCGGCGCGCTCGAGACCATGAGCCGGCCGGAGGCCAAGGCGCGGGCGGAGGCGCTGGGCGCCCGCGTCACCGACAGCGTCTCGAAACGCACGGACCTGTTGATCCTCGGCGCCGACGCGGGATCGAAGGCGAAGAAGGCCGCGGAGCTGGGGGTGGCGACGGTGACGGAGGCCGAGTGGCGGGAGATGGCCGGGTTCTAGAGCTTTTTCCGATCGAAGTGGATCGGAGAAAATCTCTAGCTCTTTGTTTTAACGAGCAACTTTGTCCGACCAAAAGAGCAGATTGGTCGGAGGTTGCTCTAGCCGAGCGGCGCGCAGGCCGCCGCAAGCCAGTCCCGCGCCGGCCCGTCCAACGCCGGCCCGACCTCTGCCAGCACCCTCGCATGATAGGCGTCGATCCAGCGCCGCTCCGCCTCGTCCAGCAGCGCACGGTCGATCAGCCGCCGGTCGAACGGGGCCAGGGTCAGGGTCTCAAACTCCAGGAACGGCTTCTGGGCCGCGGGACGATCCGCCGTCCGCACCAGCAGCAGGTTTTCGAGCCGGATGCCATAGGCGCCGGGCAGGTAGTAGCCCGGCTCGTCCGACAGGATCATGCCCGGCGCCAGCGGCACCATGCGTCCAGCGCGCGACAGGCTCGCCGGGCCTTCGTGCACCGACAGGTAGCTGCCCACGCCGTGGCCGGTGCCGTGGTCGTAATCCAGCCCAGCCTGCCACAGCGCGCGCCGGGCGAAGGCGTCCAGATGCGGGCCGGCCACGCCCTCCGGAAACAGCGCCGTCGCCAGCGCGATGTGGCCCTTCAGCACGCGGGTGAACCGGTCGCACAACTCGGCTGGCGGCGTGTCCGGCCCGGTCCAGACCGTGCGGGTGACGTCGGTGGTCCCGTCCGGGTACTGCGCGCCGCTGTCGATCAGGTAGGCCTCGTTGGGGCGGAGCGGCCGGTCCGTCTCGGCGGTCACGCGGTAGTGGATCACCGCGCCATGCTCCCCGGCGCCGGAGATCGCGGGGAAGCTCTCGCCCCGGAAATCCGGGGCCGCCTGCCGGAACGCGAGCAGCCGCCGGGCGGCGGACAGTTCGGTCAGCGCCGGGCGGTCGGCGCCGTCCAGCCAGTGCAGGAACCGGCAGACCGCGGCGGCGTCCCGCGCATGGGCCGCCCGCGCGCCGGCCTGCTCCGCGGCGTTCTTGCAGGCCTTGGGCAGTTGGCAGGGATCGGCGCCGCCAAGCACGACGGCGCCCGCCTCCTCCAGCCTTTGGGCGAACCACACGGGCGACCCGGCGGCGTCCACCCGCACCCGCTGACCGGAGAGCTGCGCCAGCGCCCCGGGCAGCATGGCGCGGCCCATGACCGCCACGTCAGGCCCCAGCCAGTCCAGCGTCTCGGGCGGCAGCTTCTCCGGCTCCATGAACAGGACCGCCGTGCCGTTCGAGCGCAGCAGCGCGAAGCCCAACGCGAACGGCGTGTGGTCGACGTCGCTGCCGCGCAGGTTCAGCAGCCAGGCGAGCGAGGCCGGATCGGTGATGACGGCGACATCCTGGCCGTCCGCCCGCAGGGATGCGGCAACGTCGGCACGCTTCTCGGCCGAGGCGCGGCCGGCATAGGCCAGCGGATGCGGCACCGCCAGCCCGGCCGGCGCGGGGGGACGGTCGGCCCAGGCGGCGTCAACGGGATTGGGATCGGCCCGCACCATCTCCAGCCCGGCATCGCAGAACCGTTTCAGGCCGTCCTGGCTGATGAGCCATGGGTCATAGCCGATCCGGGCGCCGGCAGCGGCGTGCGCGCTGAGCCAGGCCGGCGGCGGCTGCTCCATGAGGTGGCAGGCCTCGAACAGCGTGGCGTCCGCCTGGGCGGCAAGCTGCAGCGTGTAACGTCCATCGGTGAACACGGCCGCCCGCTCCGCCAGCACGACGGCCACTCCGGCGCTTCCGGTGAAGCCCGTGAGCCAGGCAAGCCGCTCGGCCGCGGGCGGCACGTATTCGCCCAGATGCTCGTCGGCGCGCGGCACCACGAAGCCGTCGAGGCCCTGCGCCGCCATCGCCTGCCGCACGCGGGCCAGCCGCTCGGCCGAAGGATTTCCAGTCACGTTATCTTCATATTTGTCATAGCTCATACACTAAGGCCGCGCTGAGTGCATATCAGACAGCGTAACATTGCACGCTGCATCGCAGCGAGGACGGCGCATATACAGGACGCGCCGCGAGAGCAACGCACCGGAAGTGCCGGCTCGGATCGTGGCGTGACAGAGTATTGAGGATAGTAAAATGAACGCCCCGCTTGCCAAGGAGCAGATTGCGCTCCTGATGTCCGACAGTCTGACGTACCGGAGTCCGGTCGTCGAGGGCACGGATGGCACGATCGTCGATGCCCGCACGGCGCCACACAGCTTGGCCCAGCGCATCGGCAGCTTTATCTCCGGCCTGCTCGCCATGCCGCGTCGCCGTGCCGTGCTGGATGAGCTTTCGTCGCTGAGCGACCGTGAACTCAGCGACATCGGCCTGAACCGTCATGAGCTGGGCCGCGTGTTCGACCCGCAGTTCGTCGGGGCGCGCCGGTAGATCCCGGCGCGAAACGCCTGCGACCACCTCGACGCGATTTGGCAGGACGGGCCGGCTCAGCCGACCCGTCCTGCCTTGCGCACGACGAGGGTCGCCCAGTTGCCTTCCCGCCACGTCGCCTCCAGCCGGAGGCCGTGCCGACGATGCGCTGCCAGCACCATGCGCGCCTGGCTGCCCAACAGGCCCGCCAGGATCGCCGTGCCTCCCGGAGCCAGGCGAAGCGCCAGGTCCCGTGCCATCCGGCAGAGCGGCCGGGCCAGGATGTTGGCGAGCACCAGGTCGTAGGGCGCGCCGCCCTGGACCGCGCGGGCGTGCCAGCCGTTGCCCAGCACGGGCCGCACCAGCCGGCCGACGCCGTTTGCCGCCGCATTCTGTCCCGCGACCCTGACCGACCACGGCTCGATGTCGGTCGCCAGCACAGGGCGTCGCAGGAGTTTCGCCGCCGCCATCGCCAGGATGCCGGACCCGGTCCCGAGGTCGAGGACGCGCCGCGGCCGGCGCCGGGCCGCGACCTCCAACGCGCGCAGGCAGCCGCGCGTCGATCCATGCTCCCCCGATCCGAAGGCCAGCCCGGCGTCGAGCGTCAGCGTCAGCCGGCCTGGCGCCGCGGGGCCGACCTCATGCGTGCCGCGCACCGCGAAGCGTCGGCCCACACGCTGCTCCGGAAACGACTCCGACGTCCGGGCC
>CAHJXG010000017.1 GCA_903644035.1 Rhodospirillales bacterium | reverse complement strand
GGTTCAGGGCGACGACGCGCTCCACGATGGCGGCGGCGGACAGGTCGGCGGGCCAGCCGTAGGCGGCGGCGACGGCCGCGTCCAGCCGGTCGTGCAGGTGGCGCAGCACCTCCACCTGGCCAGCGTCCAGCGCATCGCGGTCGGCGGCCGACAGCGGCTGGCCGGCGCGGAGGGCGTTGAGGACGTTGTAGAGGATGGTCAGCGTGAGATGGGGATGCGCCGCCAGGCGGGTTTTTCGAAGTGCGTCGAGTTCCTCTGCGAGAGCCGCGATCTCGGCGGCTTGTGCCGGGATGGCGGCGGGGAAGGGGAAGGGGTCGAAGCAGCGGGTTTTGTTGTAGCGAGGATCGTTCCCGAAACCCAGCCAACCGCCCGCCGCAGGCGCCCAGGCCGTATGAACGTGGGAGGACAAGACGCCCAAATGATAGGGATTATCGCTGGAAATGCAGACAAGCATGTTGTCAGGCAGCACCGCTGCGGGCTGGAACACGAACACCCGATGCTTGGCAGTCTCCACCGTGGCAACATAACGGGGCAGGCCGTGCAATGCTGTGCGCAGCATCGCGTTGTTGCGGCCAAACAGCCACCAGTTAAGACGACGGTAGGGCTCGTTGTTGTGGTCCCGCTCCGGTTTGACATGCAGGAGCAGGTGCTGGAACACCGCCGGATACCGCTGCCTGACCTTGGCTTCTGACAGCCCATTCAGGTCAATGACCATCATGCCCCGGCTGCGCCCAGTCATGTCCCGCCCGTTCAGATACGGCCGGATGTGTGTTTCCAGCCCCGGCGTCTTGCCCAGCCCCAGCGCCGCCGCCGTGGCGGGCGAGACGATGAACCCGGCGCCATGCAGCTTCATGCCGGGGCTGCTGATCCGTTCATTGGCGCGCAACGGCCGGGCGGCATCCGGGCTGGCCCCCACCGTCAGATCCGCGTTCACCACGCCCTCCCGCATCGCCATTGTGACCTCGGGCACCGCCGCCGCCGTCTCGCGCGTCACCTGCAGCAGCCGTCCCGGTCCCAGCCCTCGCGCCGCCGCCGTCATGGCGATCCGCACCGACGCGGCGCCGGCCTCCTGCGACCACGGATGGTCCGGGATGGCGAACACCAGGTGCAGCGGCACCCCCTCCATCGCCGCCGCGATCACCCGGCGGCAGAACACCTGGCGGACGCTGTTGCTGGTGATGAAGCCGAACCGTCGGGTCGGACCGGACCGAATGGTTTCAGCCGCGCGCCACCAGAACACCATCGCGAGGTCCGCCGATGGCGGCACCTTGGGGTAGGCGGCCCACAGCGCCTCGGCATAGCCCGTGCCCAGCTCCGCCCGCAGGTCCTTGCCGGCCACGAAGGGCGGGTTGCCGACGATGAACTCCGCCTCCGGCCAGGGCGCCGGCCTGGCATCCACGGGGCGCAGCACGGCTTCCTGGTCGGCCTCGTCCGGCACCGGCGCGCCGGTGACGGGATGCGGCCTGGTGCGCCCGCCCCAGCGGGTCACAGGGCGGCCGGCGTCATCCCGTTCCGGCTCCGCGCGGGCGTAGTCCAGCAGGGCGTCCCGCTCCTCGATGGTGCGGAAGTCGCGCAGGATCGGTTCGGCCAGCAGCGCCTGGCCGTTGGTGCGGAAGTGCCATTGCAGGTAGCCGATCCACAGCACCAGCTCCGCCACCGGCACGGCGCGCGGGTTCACGTCGAGGCCCAGGAACTGGTGCGGACCGACGGTGACGCCCGCCACGTCCAGGCGCCCGGCCTCGTTCGTGGCGTAGCCGGCGAGCGTGTCCAGCACCTCGCCCTCCAGGCGCTTCATCAGCTCGAGCGTGACATACAGGAAATTGCCGGTGCCGCAGGCCGGGTCCAGCACGCGGATGGTGCAGAGCTTGGCGTGGAACTTGCGCACGAAGGCGGCGGCGGCCGGGGCTTTGCCGGCCTGCATCGCAAGGTCGGCGGCGCCGCGCACGCCGTCCCAATCGGCGCGCAACGGCTCCATTACGGTGGGCAGCACCAGGCGCTCGACAAAGGCGCGCGGGGTGAACTGCGCGCCCAGCCGGCCGCGCTCCCTCGCGTCCAGCGCGTTCTCCAGGAGCGTCCCGAAGATCGCCGGCTCCACCTCCGCCCAGTCCTTGCCGGCTGCCTGGATCAGCAGGTCCAGCTCGTCGAGGCCGATCGGCAATGGGTCGATGCCGCCATGCGGGCCGGGGCGGAACAGGCCGCCGTTGAAGCGGCGCACCGGCGCCTCCAGCGTGACGCAGAAGCCGCCGGTGCCCATGGTGTGCCAGAGGTTGCCGACCAGCGGCCCGAAGCCCGGCAGGTTGGCCCGGCAACGCCCCAGCAGCAGGCTGAAGCTGCCGCCCGGCAGCAGGCCCACGCTCTGCGCGAACATGCAGAAGATGCAGCGCATCAGGAACGTCGCGACGTGCGCCGGGGCATGGCGCGGCCAGGCAGGAGTGCCCTCCAGCGCCGCCGCCAGCCGGGCCAGCAGGGCCGCGATGTCGCGCGTGACCTGGGCCCGGTGCAGGGCCGGGTCGAGCGACTTGGGATCAAGCCAGACGCCGCGCAGCAGCGTGCGCACCTCCGGCCGGCGCAGATCCGGCAGATAGAGGCGGAACCGCGCGCGGTCCGGGAACTGCGCGTAGTGCTTGCCCGTCCCGGAGAAGTCGGCATAGAGATCGAGGCAGAACCCCACGTCGCAGACGATCAGGAAGGGCGGCCAGCCCTCCGCCGGCGGCAGGTCGCGGGCATAGCCCTCGGCCTGGCCCTTGGCCTTCTGCATGTGGCGCACCCAGGCCGGGGTGTTGCGGACGTTGGCCCGGTGCTGCGCCTCGCCGTCCGACCAGTCTGCCGCATCCCGTCGGTGCGGGGTGCCGCCCTGCTTCGCCTCGCATACGAAGCAGCCGCGGCGGTAGAGGTCGATTCGCCGGCTGCTGGTGCTGCCGTCGTCCTCGCGATGGGTGACGCCGCGCTCGAACCGGTAGTTGCCGCCGCTGCCGGTCGCGGCGTCGGGTCGCGGCAGGCCCAGCACGTCGCACAGCTCCGACAGGAACGGGATGTAGTTGGCACGCTCCGCCATGGCTGTGCCGTCCCAGCGGGCGATGAACGCCTCGGTGGCGTCGGCCTCAGTATTTTCAACAGTGCGGGGGAGCGCGAGCGCAAAGCCTGACATTGTTGCGTAATCAGCATCATAGCATGGCTACGTCATGTTGCTTATTGTAGGGTTTCTCCATGAATCCTTAACGCTCAGGGCGAATTTCGATACGGCGCGCTACCGATCTGGCAGGAAAACCTCAACCGCCTGGTCCTTCCACGCCCAGGATCGCGCGGCGAAGTTCTCGATTCGCCAGGAGTAGCCCATGCGGGCGAGTTCCTTCCCAAGGCGGCGCGCCAAGGGGTGGTCGGCTGCGGAATAGAAGCGGATGACGGCGTCCGAGCGCGCCTCGGCAACCGTGCCCACGTCCACCTGATCCGGCGTGAGGCCAGCTTGCGTCGCCAGGCGGCTCGCGATCGCAGGACCACCTTCCGGCCGTGCCGGGTGCAGCACCAGGGCCGCCCGGGGACGCGGCGGGGCCTCCGCCGCCGCGGTGGGGCCGGGCGGCTGCACGCCCGG
>CAHJXG010000016.1 GCA_903644035.1 Rhodospirillales bacterium | reverse complement strand
AGGCCTCGCCGTACAGCACGCCGCAGGGCGGGGCGCACCAAGGCGGGGATGCGCAGCACGGCGGCCCCCGCTACGCGGTCCCGACACCGGCGCTTCGTCCGGCCGCGCCGCCGCGGACCAACGCAGCGCCGACGGAGCTGCGCACCGAACCGACCCCGCCCCCCGCACCGCCGAGCACGGCGCGGAGCCTGTTCGACATCATGACCGGCATGGGGCGGAACCGCCGGGTCGCGGTGTCAGACCCGGAGCCGCAGCGGGCGGAGCCGTCCTTCCCCGGGCAGGGCGCGCCCGCGGCCCCGCGGCAGGAGCCGGCGGACGAGGGCCTGGACATCCCGACCTTCCTGCGCCGCCAGAAGTCATACCCCTAATCTTTTCAGTCTTTTGCAGCGCAATGTTCAGAAACATTCATTGATTTGGCGTTCCCTTGGCAACCACCTAAGTTGCCGTGGGGGCGCTGGGGCGTCCGGACGATCACTCCAGCTTCAGGGCTGGTTGAGGGTAATATGGACGGACTGCCTGAGTTGTCGCCGATGGTGCATGAGCGTTTGCTGTCCCCCGTGGCGGGCCTGTCGCAGCGCACGCTGAAGTCCGCCATCTGCTGCGTCGGTGTCGGCCTGCATTCTGGGCGGCGCGTCAACGTCACCCTGAAGCCTGCCGTGCCCCATGCGGGAATCGTGTTTCGGCGCACGGATCTGGGCCTCGACGTGCCCGCCCGCTTTGACCAGGTGTCGGACACGCGGCTCTGCACCGTGCTGGCGTCGCCCGATCATCCGGATGTCAGGGTCGCGACGGTCGAGCACCTGATGGCGGCGCTCTCGGCGTGCGGCATCAGCAACATCGTGGTTGAGCTGGATGGTCCCGAGGTGCCGGTGCTGGATGGGTCCTCCGCCCCTTGGGTGTTCCTGCTGGACTGCGCGGGATCGGTGGAGCAGCGCACGCCGGCCCGGGTCGTCGAAGTGCTGCGGACCGTTCGGGTGCAGGACGGGGAAGCCTTCGCCGAGCTGCGGCCCGGCGCGTCGGGGTCGCTGGAGATGTCGATGTCGATCGCCTTCGACGCTCCGGCCATCGGGCGCCAGGCCCTGTCGCTGGCGGCGAGCGGGCCGGCGATTCGGCACGAACTGGCGGACGCTCGCACCTTCACCCTCGCGCATGAGGTCGCCGGGCTGCAGGCGGCCGGGCTGGCGCAGGGCGGCAGCCTCGATAACGCCGTCGTGGTTGATGGCGCGCGGGTGCTGAACCCCGGCGGCCTTCGCATGACAGACGAGTTCGTGCGGCACAAGATGCTGGACGCCGTGGGGGACCTGGCGATGGCGGGCGCCGCGTTGCGGGGCCGGTTCGTCGGGCACCGCTCCGGGCATACGCTCAACAACCGCGTGCTTCGCGCCCTGTTCGCGGACCCGGCGAATTGGCGGGACGTGACGCCCCGCGAGCAGGCCGCGGTTCCGATGCTGGAAGCCGCATAACGCATTCCGCCCTCCGGGATCGGCGTGCTATAGGGCCGCTGTCATGAAGCAACGCACCCGTCTTCGCATGCCGTTCGCGCGTCTCCTGCCGGGACTGGTCGCCTTGTCCGTGCTGCAGGGCTGCGAGACGTTGAGTTCGGTCACGCCCTGGACCGGGAAGTCTGAAGACCTGCGGGTCAAGGCCGACCCGGCGGCGACGACGGTCGAGGAGCTTTACAACAACGGCATCGATGCGCTGAACCAGAAGCGCTATGCCACCGCGGTGTCGCAGTTCGACGCGGTCGAGCAGAACTACCCCTACTCGTCCTGGGCCGTGAATGCGCAGCTGATGCATGGCTATGCCGAGTACCTGCAGAACCACTACACGGAAGCCATCGGCTCGCTTGACCGCTATATCCAGCTGCATCCGACAAGCTCCAACGCCTCCTACGCCTACTACCTGCGCGCGTTGAGCTTCTACGAGCAGATTGCCGACATCCAGCGCGATCAGAAAGGCACCGAGCAGGCCATGGTCGCCTTGCAGGATGTCGTGAACCGCTTCCCCGAAAGCGCCTATGCCCGCGATTCGCGGCTGAAGATCGACCTCTGCCGCGACCACCTGGCGGGCAAGGAGATGGAGATCGGCCGCTACTACGAGCAGCAGAAGCTGTATGCCGCGGCGATCGGCCGCTTCCAGCGCGTCATCGACGACTACCAGACGACCAACCATGTGCCCGAGGCGCTGCATCGGCTGACCGAGATCTACCTGCTGCTGGGCCTGACCGACCAGGCGCAGCGGACCGCCGCCGTGCTGGGCCACAACTACCCGGGCAACCGGTGGTATGAGGACAGCTACGGCCAGCTTGCCGAGAATGGCATCGCGCCGCCGGCGCCCGCGGCCGCGCGGGCCGGCGGCTTCCTGTCCCGCACCCTGGGCAGCGTGTTCTAGCACCTACCGTGCTGACGGCCCTGTCGATCCGCGACGTGGTGCTGATCGAGCGCCTGGATTTGGCGTTCGGCACTGGGCTTACGGTGCTGACCGGCGAAACCGGCGCCGGCAAGTCCATCCTCCTGGATAGCCTGGGCCTGGCCCTCGGGGCGCGGGCCGATGCCGGCCTGGTCCGCGCCGGCGCCGAGCAGGCCAGCGTCAGCGCCTGCTTCGCCCCGCCGCCGGGTCATCCCGCCCTGGAGCTGCTGGCCGAGCAGGGCGTGGCGCTTGAGGATGAGATCGTCGTGCGCCGCGTCGTGTCGAAGGATGGGCGGTCCCGCGCCACGATCAACGACCAGCCGGTCGGCGTGGCGCTGCTGCGCCGGGCCGGGTCGCTGCTGGTGGAGGTGCAGGGCCAGGGCGACCAGATGGGCCTCGCCGACCCGGCGGTCCATGCGGCGCTGCTGGACGCCTATGGCGGCTATGCGCCGGTTCGCCTGGCGGCGGGTGCCGCGTGGCGCGCGTGGCGGGAGGCGAGCGCCACCCTGCAGGACGCCAAGGCCGCCATCGCCGAGGCGCAGCGGGAGGAGGACTGGCTGCGCCACGCGGTGGAGGAGCTTTCGACCCTGGCGCCTGTCGAAGGTGAGGAGGACCACCTGGCCGCGGAGCGCCAGCGGCTGCAGCAGGGCGAGCGCCGGGCCGAGGCGATTGCATCGGCCCTGTCGGACATCGCGCCCAAGGACCGGCGCAGCGCCGGCCCCGCCGCCTCGCTGCGCAACGCCTCGCGTGCGCTGCAAAAGCTCGTGCCGACCGGCCAGCCGGATGCGGACAACCCTGCCGCCCCTGCCCTGGCGGCGCTGGAACGCGCC
>CAHJXG010000015.1 GCA_903644035.1 Rhodospirillales bacterium | reverse complement strand
CGCCGCAAGGGACGCGCCGGACCTTGTACGCCCCCGACATCGTCGGCTTGGCCGGGGAGATCGTGGACACGCTGTCGCGCGACCGCGCCGTGCACGAGGGTGACGAGCTGCCTTACAGCTTCGCCCGCGACGACTACGGGCAGATTCTAACGGATGTCATCCGCCTCGTCCCGCCAGCCTTTGGCCGGCGCATGCCGGCCCATGCGACCCGGACCGCCGGTGGGCTGGTCGCAGTATGACGCCCAGCCTACAACCCCCCGGCGATGCTGCCGAGCGCCGGGCCTACCAGTATCGGTGAGGGGTCCCCTCACGGCGACGCAGCCGAGGACAAGGCCTCAAGCGCAAGGTCCACCTGTGCCCTGGACACATCGCGATGCGTGACCAGCCGCAGGGTCGTGGGGCCGAAGACGCCGACCCGTACGCCGTGCCGTGCCACCTTGGCAGCCACCTGCTGGGCGCTCATGCCGGTGCCGCCCGCGTCCGCGATGACGATGTTGGTCTCGACTGGGCCATTGATGGCGAAGCCCGGGATGCGCCGCAGCCCGTCCGCCAGCAGCGCGGCGTTGGCGTGGTCGTCCGCCAGGCGCGCGACGTTGTGGTCGAGGGTATGGAGGCAGGCCGCGGCCATGATGCCCCCCTGCCGCATCGCGCCGCCGAGCATGTGCTTGTAGCGCCGGGCAGCCTCGATGAACGCCTCCGACCCGGCCAGCACCGCTCCGAACGGGGCACCCAGCCCCTTGGTGAAGTCGATCCAAAGCGAGTCCGCCAGCGCGCCGTAGGCCCGGGGTTCAAGCCCATGCGCGACCGCGGCGTTCAGCAGCCGGGCGCCGTCCATATGGACGGTCAGCCCGGACGCCAGGGCAAACTCCCTGATTCCCCTCAAATCGTCCAGGGGCCAGACTGCGCCGCCGCCCAGGTTCGTCGTCTGCTCGATCCAGACGACCCGCGGGCGCGGCGCGTTGCGGCGCGGGGCGCGGATGGCCCGTTCCAGGGTCGCCTGCGTGAACATCCCGCGCCGCCCCGCCAGCGGCGTCACGACCGCCCCCGCGATCCCGGCCGGCCCTCCGGTCTCGAAATGCAGCAGGTGCGACGTGGCCTCGCACAGGATCTCGTCGCCCCGCGCGCAGTGGACCAGGACCGAGACGAGGTTCGCCATCGTGCCGGAGGGCAGGAACAGCGCCGCCTGCGTCCCGAGCAGCGCCGCGACGCGCCCGTTCAGGGCGGCGACGGTCGGGTCCTCGTCCTGCTGCTCGTCGCCGACGACGGCCGCGGCCATCGCGGCGCGCATCCCGGCGTCCGGCCGCGTCTTGGTGTCGGAATACAGGTCAACCTGCCACTCAATCATCGCCGCCGCCATACTGGAGCCTCGCGCCATCCGGGGTCAGGTAGCCGCCCAGCAGGTCGGCCTCGATCGCATCCCGGTCCCGCTCGCCGGGAGGGCCGTAGCCGCCCCCGCCCGGCAGGTCGAGGATCACCATGTCGCCCGGTGCGACCTCCTGCAGGCCCTTGCTGCCGATGGGGCTGCCGGAGGCGAGCCGGACGCCGCCGGCCTGACCCGGCCCGCCGCCCCCGCGCCCCCGGGCCGGGTGGATCAGCCGGTCGAACATGGCGTTAATGAGCAGGGGGCCCCTGCCCTCCCCCACAAGCTCGATGGTCTGGCCCATCCCGCCCCTGAACCGGCCCGCGCCGCCGGAGTCGGGGCGCAGCTCCTTGCGGCGGATCAGGACGGGCACCGTCGCCTCCACCGCCTCCACGGGCATGGTCCTGACGCCCGACGGGAAGGCGGTCGTGTTCCAGCCGTCCCGGTCCGCGTGCGCCCCGGCGCCGCCCGCGTTGAACGTCACCGTCGCGAACGCGCAACCGGCGGCCGTCGTGCCCCGGAGGCTCGGGTTCCAGATCAGCCCGGCGCCCTCGGCCGGGACGGGCAGGACCGGCGCGAGGGCGCCCAGGACGAGGTCAGGCAGCAGATGCCCGATCATGTGCCGCGCGGAGACCGCCGCGGGGCGTTGCGCGTTCAGCACCGAACCGGAGGGCGCCAGGACGGAGATCGGCGACAGGCTGCCGTGGTTGCACGGGATGTCCGGGTTCAGCACGCAGTTGACCCCGAACACGGCGTAGGCGGTCGTGTAGTTCAGGACGACGTTGATGCCGCGCGGCGAGGCCGGGGAGGAACCGGCGAAGTCGAGCGTCATGCCGCTCCCGCGGATGGAAAGGACCAGCCTCAGCTCGACCTCCCCCTCGTAGCCGTCCATCCTGATCTCGTTGCGGTAGTCCCCGTCCGGCAGGGCGGCGATCCGGCCCTCGACCGCCTGCCGGGTGCGCGTGATGATGGCGTCGGCCACCTCCTCCAAATCGGCGCACCCGAACTCCGACAGCAGCCCCGACACTCGGCGCGCGGCGGCCTCGTTGCCCACCATGGAGGAATGGAGGTCGCCCACGACCTGGTCAGGCTCGCGCACGTTCGCGCGCAGGATGTCCAGCACGAAAGGGTTGACCCGCCCTTCCGTCGCCAGCTTGCAGACCGGGATGCAGATGCCCTCCTCGAAGACCTCGCGCCCGTCCGGGCCGAAGCCCAGGCCGCCCACGTCCACCACGTGCACGGTGTTGGCGACCAGCCCGACCGGCCGCGACTGGTGGAACACCGGGGTCACGACCGTGAAGTCGTGCAGGTGCCCCGAGCACAGCCATGGGTCGTTGCTGGCGAGCGCGTCGCCGGGCCGAAGGTCATCCAGCGGGAAGCGCCGCAGGAAGTGCCCGACCGCCAGCGCCATCGCGTTGACGTGGCCGGGCGTGCCCGTGACCGCCTGGGCGACCATGCGCCCTCGCGCGTCGAACAGCCCGGCGGACAGATCCCCAGACTCGCGCGTCGTGGTCGAGAACGCCGTCCGGATCAGCGTCTGCGCCTGGTCCTCCAGGATCGCGATCAGGCGCTGCCAGATCAGGTCGGTCCTGATCCGGTCCCGCTGCGGGTCCGCCGTCATGCGCCGTCTCCGGTCCGCGTCATCCAGATGTAGCCCTCGTCCCCGATGCGGAAGTCGAAGCCGCGCGGCACGACCGTGGTGGTTTCCGCCTCCGTCAGGATCGCCGGGCCGCGCGCGAGCGCCCCGGGCCGGAGCGCCGCGCGCTCGTACTCAGGCCATGCCTCCCATGAACCCGCGGCGCCGTCATAGGCCCGGCGCGACCCGCAGGACGTCGCGGCATGGGGCGTCGCAGCATGGGGCGCCCGCGGGGCAGACCCGGGCACGGGCCGCTCCACGCGGACGGTCCAGCTTGTCGCCTCCACCGCGCTGTCCTCCAGGGTCCTGCCGTAGACGCGAGCATACGAAGCCTCGAACACGGCCCGCAACGACGCGCCGAACGACTCCTGCGTCGGGTCCTCGGTGAACGGCACCTCGATCTCGTGGCCTTGGCCGACGTATCGCATGTGGGCGCTGCGATGGACGGCGAGCACGTCCGCCTGTCCTGACGCCTGCGCCACGATCCCGCGCGCCTGCTCCTCGATGGACAGGAGTGCCGTGCGAACGGCGTCCAGGCCGCCGCCCCCGAGGACGGTCCTGATTGTGCGGACGATCTCATAGGCGACTGGCGCCCTCAGGAAGCCGATGGCGGAGCCGACGCCTGCCCCGGACGGCACGATGACGGTGCCGATCCCCAGCTTCTCCGCGAAGCGGGCCGCGTGCAGCGGCGCGGCTCCGCCGAACGCGATCAGGGTGCGCGCCTCGATGTCCGTGCCGATTTCCGCGGCGTGGACCCGGGCCGCGGACGCCATCGCCTCGGAGATGGTCTCCGCCACCGCGAAGGCGGCGTTCTCGACCGACAGCCCGGTTGGCCCGGCGACCGCCCCCTCGATGGCGTGGTGGGCCGCCCGCGCGTCCAGCGGCATGGTCCCCCCGGCGAACGCCGCCGCGTCCAGCTTGCCGAGCGCCAGGTCACAGTCCGTGACGGTGGGCTGCGTTCCGCCGCGCACGTAGCAGGCCGGGCCAGGCTCAGACCCGGCGCTGTCCGGGCCGACGGCGATGCGCCCGATGGCGTCGACACGCGCGACGGACCCGCCGCCCGCGCCGATCTCCACGAGGTCGATGACCGGCACCGTGACGGGCAGGCCGCTGCCCTTCTTGAACCGGTAGGTCCGCGCGACCTCGAAGGACTTTGAGTGGCGGACGCCGAACCCGTCCACCAGGCAGAACTTCGCCGTCGTACCGCCCACGTCGAAGGACAGCACGCGGTCGAGATGAAGCCGGCGGGCGATGTCGCAGGCGAAGATGGCGCCCCCGGCCGGGCCTGATTCGAGCAGGCGTATGGGGAAGCGCGACGCCGTCTCGACCGTGGTCAGGCTGCCGCTGGACAGGATCATCAGCAGCGGGCCGCCCAGGCCGCCGGCCTTCAGGCTCTGCTCCAGCCGGAGCAGGTAGCCGCTGACGACGGGCTGCAGGTAGGCGTTGGCGCATGTCGTCGAGATGCGCTCGTATTCCCGCATCTGCGGCGACACCTCGTGGCTGACCGAGATCGGGGCGATGTCCAGCTCCCGGCGGAGGAGGTCGCGGGCACGCGCCTCGTGGCCTCCGTCGGCGTACGCGTGCAGGAAGGCGACCGCGACGGCCTCGACCCCGGCGTCGCGCATCCGCTTGGCGGCCTCCAGCACGCCGCGCTCATCGAGCGGCTCGACCACCGATCCGTCGTGGCGCAGCCGCTCCCGCACGGTGTGGCGCAGGTGGCGCGGGACCAGCGGCACGGGCTTCGTGGCCCGGATGTCGTACTGGTCGAAGCGCCCCTCGTTGCCCATTTCCAGCACGTCCCGGAACCCCTCGGTCGTCAGCAGCGCCGTCCGGGCGCCCTTGCGCTCGATCAGGGCGTTGGTGGCGAGCGTCGTCCCATGGACCACCAGCGACACGTCCGACAGCGTGCGTCCGGCCTCCGCAAGCGCCTTGCCTACCCCTTCAAGGACGCCGCGCTCCGGCGCGCCATGCGTGGTCGGGACCTTGACGGACCATAGCCGGGTTCCGTCCTCGACCGCGATGTCGGTGAACGTGCCGCCGATGTCGGCGGCGACCCGCAGGCTCACGCTCAGGCCCCGGCCGGCACGGTGTAGTTGAGGCCGAGCCTGCCGCCATCGGCATAGATCGTCTCTCCCGTGACATACGAGGCGTCGTCGGAGGCGAGGAACGCGGCGATGGCGGCGATCTCCTCCGGCTCTCCCGCGCGGCCGATGGGGGTGCGCGACAGGATGGACCGGCGCGCGGCCTCGTCGGTCCAGACGGCGTTGCGGGTCAGCTCCGTCAGGACCGTGCCCGGCCCGATCCCGCACACGCGGATGCCGTGCGGCGCCAGCGCGATGGCGGCGTTGCGGGTCAGCTGGTTCAGGCCGCCCTTGGACAGGTTGTAGGCGACCAGGTGCGGAATGTTCAGCACCGCGTTGACCGACGACATGTTGATCACCACCCCGCCGGTCCCTTGCGCGATCATCCGGCGCGCCGCGACCTGCGTGCCGAACACCGCCGCCTTCAGGTTGACGGCGATCACGCGGTCGAAGGCGGCCTCGTCAATGGACAGGATGTCGGCCGCAGGGGCCATGCCGGCGTTGTTGACCAGGATGTCTATGCCGCCCCACTCGGCCTCGCACCGGCGGATCGCGGCTTCAAGCTCCTCCATGGCGGCCACGTCGCAGCGCACGAAGACGGCCGAACCGCCCATGTCGCCAAACGATGCCGCGGCGGCGGCGCCTTCCGCGGCGTCGAGGTCCGCCAGGACGACCCGTGCGCCCTCGCTTGCGAGGCGCCTGGCGCAGGCGAGGCCCAAGCCGCGCGCGGCGCCGGTGATGACGGCCCGGCGGCCCTCAAGTCGTCCACTCATCTCTCGTGTCCTGCGCACCTTGCCAGGCCATGGCTAGCACGATCAGATAAAGTATCCAAGATACAATGTAGGGCCGGTTGCGGCTGGGGCGGACTCGCCTAGTGGATGGGAACGCTGCTGGGGTTGCTGCCCATGCGCACACCGATACCCGTCCGCTTAGGTGCGCTTGTGCCCCAGCTCAGCCAGACGCTCCGCGAGGCGTTCCGCCGATCCCATGATGTGGCGGTGCAGGCACTGCTGAACGGCTGGGTCGCGCCCGGCGTAGAGCCGGAGCAGCTCGGCGTGTTCGCGCACGACCTGCTCGATCTGGACCGCGAGGCGGAACTGCATCCTGACGAAGCGCTCCACCTGCAGGTGCAGCTTGTGGACGTACTCGAGGACGTGCTCCTTGCCCGCCGGCCGGTAGAGGGCCTGGTGGAACTGCCAGTTCAGGTTCGGGAGCGACGACGCGTCCTCGCTGTTCTCAAGCAGCGACGCCTGGCGCTCGGCGTCCTTCGCGTCCTCGGGCGTCGCATGGGGCAAAGCGAGCCCGATCAGCCAGACCTCGATCTGCGCGCGCAGCTCGAACGTCTCCATGATCTGGTCGAGGGACAGCCCGGCCACGACGGCGCCGCGGTGGAACTGCTGGATGACCAGCCCCTCCGCCTCCAACTGGTTCAGGGCCTCGCGGACCGGCACCTTGCTGATGCCGAACTCCGCGGCGAGCTGCTCCTGCCGCAGCTGGAACCCCTCGGCCAGCTCGCCCGCGATGATCTGCCGCCGCAGCTCGTCGGCGACCTGGGCGCCCATGGTCTGCCGCTGCACGCTCCCGCGCGGCCGGATCGTCCCGGCGTCGCCCGCGCCTTTCGCCGTGGCCTCCTCTGCCGGGGCCGGCCTCGGCTCCAAGGCAGCGCCCATCCTGTCGGCCTTGCCGGCTTGGGAGCGGTTCATTGAGCGGCCCTGCCCAGGAACTTGGCGGTCCGCCCGTCCCTCGGGGCGTCGAGCACCTGCGAGGCCGGCCCGACCTCGACGAGCTTGCCCTCTTGGAAGAACGCGACCCGGTCGCCGATCTCGCGCGCGAAAGCCATCTCATGGGTCACAATCAGCATGGCCATCCCGTCTGCTCGGAGCTTGCGAAGCGACTGCAGCACCTCCCCGACAAGCTCCGGGTCCAGGGCCGACGTCACCTCGTCGAACAGCATGTAGTGCGGCTGCATCGCAAGCGCGCGGGCGATGGCGACGCGCTGCTGCTGGCCGCCGGACAGGCGGCTGGGATACTGGTCCGCCTTGCCGTCGAGGCCGACATAGGCAAGCTGCCGGGCCGCGGCCGCCTCGGCGTCCCGGCGCGGCATCCGCTTCACGACACGGAGCGCGAGCGCGACGTTCTCCAGCGCCGTCAGATGCGGGAAGGTGTTGTACTGCTGGAACACGATCCCGAGCTTCTGCCGCAGCCGGTTGATGTTCGTCCCGCGGCCATGCACGGCCTCCCCGTCCACCGCGATGGAGCCGCCGTCGATGGCCTCCAGGCCGTTCACGCATTGCAGCAGGGTGGATTTGCCCGATCCGCTCGGCCCGATCAGGCACACCACCTCGCCCCGCTCCACGTCGAGCGACACGCCGTCGAGCACCCGCAGCAGCCCGTAGCGCTTGGACACGTCACGCAGCGAGATCATGCTTCATCCTGGCTTCGAGGTTCCTGCTGAGGACCGAGCAGGGATAGCAGATGGCGAAGTAGAGCAACCCCGACAGCGCGAAGACCAGGAACGGCTGGTTCGTTTGGGTGACGGCGACCTGCGACGCCTTCAGCAGCTCGACGTAGCCGATGGCGCTCACCAGCGCGCTGTCCTTCACCAGGGCCAGCATCAGGCTGACCCAGGCCGGGAAGACCGTCCGCGCGGCGAGCGGCAGCAGGACATGCCGCGCCTCCTGGCCGGCCGTCATGCCCAGGGACCGCGCGGCCCGGCGGGTGCGCCGGTCCACGGAGGCGAACCCCGCGCGGGCGACCTCCGCCGCGAAGGCGGCGGCGTAGAGCGTCAGGATCGCGACCGCCGTGCCGAACACGTCGATGTCGAACCCGGCGATCCCGAAGACGCTGCTCACCAGGATCAGAAGCACCAGCAGCGGCACGCTGCGGAGCACGTCGATGGCCGGCGCCGTCAGGATGCGCGCCGCCCGAGACGCGAACCGCAGCCAGCCAACCGCCACGCCCAGGACCGTGGCGAGGGTGCCGGCGACCAGCATCAGCAGGATGGTCCGCCCGGCGCCCTGCAGCAGGAACCAGCAATCCGTCCAGTTGAACTCGTGGTAAGGCGAGAAGCTCATGGCGCCCCCCGCGCCAGGCGCCTGCCGAGCAGGGCGGCGGCGAGCATCAGGGCCTTGGCCAGCACGTAATACAGCGCGGCCGTGAGGAGGAAGAACTCAAGGGTCCGGAACGACCGGCTTTGCAGGAACTGCGTCACCCCCGTCAGCTCCCGCAGCCCGATCAGCGTCCCGAGCGAGGAGTTGAGCATCGCCCAGACGACCTGGTTGACCGTGGGCAGGTAGGCGATGCGCGCCATCTGCGGCAGCACGACATGCCAGAAGGCGTTCAGGAACGACATGCCGAGCGAGCGGGCGGCGGCCGTCTGCTGGGCCGGCACGGCCTGCAGGGCGCTGCGGTAGGTGTCGGCCAGGAACCCGGCGTTGTTCAGGCCGATGGCGACGACGGCCACGGTGAAGCTGGGCAGGTTCAGGCCGAGCGCGCCCAGCCCGTAGTAAAACAGGTAAAGCTGGAACAGGCAGGGCGTGTTCCGCGTGACCTCGATGAAGGCGCGGGCGGGCCGCCGGGCCGATGCCCCGCCGCGGAGGCAGGCGGCCAGGAGGACCGCGAGCGGCACGCCGACGATGACCGACAGCGCCGTGACCTGCAGCGTCACGACCGCGCCGCCCAGCAGCTCCGGCAGGTCGGCCAGGACGGCGCGCCAGTGGAACTGGTAATCGAGCATGGCCCCGCCCGGTGCCTCTGGCGCGCCGCCGGGCGCCCCGGTCAGTACGTCCCGTCGGCGGTCAGCGCGGGCGGCGTCCCAAGCCCGAAGTACTTGCCGTACAGCTCGGCGTAGCGCCCGATCCGGGTCTGCCGCCACAGGAACAGGTTGACCCAGCGCAGCAGCTCGCCGTCGCGCTTGTTGACCGCGATCGCGCACAGGTCGGCCTGGGAGGGGGTGGGGCCGGCGACCACAAGGTTGCGGAACTGCGGGGTCTTGCCCAGGACCGAGCCGACGGTGTTGGTGACGACCAGGCCGTCCACCTTGCCCTGCGTCAAGGCCAGGTAGCTGTCGATCTCCGAGCCGTAGCCGGTGTACTTGTCCTTGCCCTGGCCCCAGCCTTGCAAACCGGCAAGCATGATGGCCTCCGTGGTCGTGCCGGTCACGCCGCCGACCGTGCGGCCCTTCAGGTCGTCGAACGACGTCACGCCGCTATCCGCCCGGGTGAGCACGACGTTGGCGTAGGCGACGTAGGGTGCGCTGAACGCGACGGTCTTCGCGCGCTCCAACGTGGGCGACGTGCTGGCGACCAGGACGTCTATCCGATTGGCGACGAGCGCAGGCACGCGGTCGGAGGACGAGGTTTCCACGATGACCGCCCGGACGCCGAGCGCCTGCGCCATGTCCCTGCAAACCTGGACGTCGTAGCCGTCCGGCTCGTTGCCGGCGCCGCGGAAGCCGGCGGGCGGGAAGTCGAGCATGGACCCGCAGCGGAGCTGCCCGGCCTTGACGATGTCGTCGATCTTGTCAGCCCACGCAGGCGGCGACACGATCAAGGACAGGACCGCCACGAACAGGATCTTCTTCACCACCCACCTCCAACATCCCCAGATGTGATCTAAGATAAAGTATCTGATATAGTCAAACGGTTCATTCGCGGATAGGCTGGTCCGCACCGTGTCCGCCCATGGCCGCGGCCATGGCCCAGCAAAGGATGGTTGATGCGCAAGACAGCGGACGTGGTGGTGATCGGGGGCGCGGTGATGGGAAGCGCCGTCGCCTGCGCCCTGTCGGAGAACAGGGACTTCAGCGGCCGGGTCGTGGTCCTGGAGAAGGACCGGTCCTACGAGCGGGCGGCGTCGGCGCTCTCGACCAGCGGGGTGCGGCAGCAGTTCTCCAGCGCCGTGAACGTCAAGCTCTCGCAGTACACCGTTGAGTTCCTGAAGGACGTGGACCTGCATCTCGGCACGGCCGATGGGCCGTCCGGCGTGGTGTTCCACGAGAACGGCTACCTTTACCTTGGCGGCGCCGATGCGGTCGGCGCCTTTGAGGAGAATAACAGCCTGCAGCGCTCGCTGGGCGTGGACGCGCGCCTGCTGGGCCGCCCGGAGCTTGCCCGCCGCTTCCCTTGGATGACGCTGGATGACGTGGAGGTCGGCTCGTTCGTCGGCCCGGGCGAGGGCTGGCTCGATGGCTACGTCCTGCTGGGCGCGTTCAAGAGGCGGGCGCGGCAGAACGGGGTGGAGTACCGCTATGTCGAGGCGGTCGGCCTGGAGCGCGAGAACGGCCGGGTCACGGGCGTCCGCTGCTCCGATGGCGTCACCCTTGCGGCCCGCCACGTCGTGAACGCCGCCGGCGCCGCCGGCAGGGTGGTCGCCGGGATGGCCGGGCTGGACCTGCCGATCCGCAACGTGACGCAGATGGTGTTCGCCTTCGAAAGCCCGTTCCGGGCAGGCGACATGCCCTACACCTTCACGGCCGACCGGCTGTTCGTGCGTCCGGAGGGGCGCGACTACATCGCCGGGCTGGGGATCGGGGGCGACCACGGGAACGAGGACGGCAGCCTCGACGTGGATTACGGGATGTTCGAGAGCGAGATCTGGCCCCGGCTTGCGTTCCGGGTGTCCGGCTTCGAGGAGGCGCGGATGAAGGGCGCCTGGGCCGGGCACTACGACATGAATCTGTTCGACCACAACGCGGTCGTGGGCAAGGTGCCGGGACTGGACGGCTTCTACCTCGCGAACGGCTTCAGCGGGCACGGGCTGATGCACTCGCCGGGGATCGGCCGGGGGCTGTCGGAGCTGATCGCCTATGGCGAGTATCGCAGCCTCGACCTGTCGGCGCTTGCATACGACCGGATCGCGGCGAACAGGCCGGTCCGCGAGAACATCCAGTACTAGCTGTTTGGTTGCGGGAAGACCGTACGGGAAGCCACTCCGCGGCCGGCCATCTATTGGCCGTGCAGCTGATCGGCTTTGATCATCCGTTCGACCGTTGCGACGAAGTGAGGAAGCGCGGGATTGTCGTTGAGGCTTCGCCAGGTAGCCAGGAAGTCGATCCTCGCATGGGTGGGCAGGCTGATCGGCAGGAAGCGCACGTTCCTGGCCGGGAAAAGCCTTGCAGAGACCGGGACCAGCGCCGCTCCCAAGCCGATGCCGACCAAGGCGAGGATCGAATACGGCGTCCCGGCATGCTGCACCACGTCCGGCACGCTGCCCGACCGCTGGAACAAGCCGTTCAGGAGGTCGAAGAAGGACCGCGCCTCGTCCGGCGAATACATCACGAACGGCTTCCGGCTGAGGTCGGACAGGTTCAGCCCGGGCCGGTCCCACAGGGTGGACTCAGCCGGAACCGCCAGCATGAACGTCTCCCGGTGAACCAGGATGGACACCAGCTCGCGGTGGCAGACCGGCGGGCGAAGCAGCCCCAGGTCGAGCTGACCCGACAGCAGCCGCTGCTCCTGGTCGGTGGACAGCATCTCACGCAGGATCAGGGCGACGCCCGGCTGGTCCGCTTGCGCCGCGGCCAGCAGCCTGGGCATCAGCGACACCGACGCCAGGGCGGTGAAGCCCAGGGACAGGGAGCCCTCCTCTCCGCGCTCGGCCATGCGGGCCCGGTTGATCGCGGCCCGCGCGCTGCTCAACAGGAGCCTGGCGTCGGTGAGGAACACGCGGCCCGCCGGCGTCAGGCTCACGCTCCGCTTGTCCCGCCGCAGGAGCTGAACGCCGGTCGCCGCCTCCAGCATCTGCACCTGCCGGCTCAGGGGCGGCTGGGTGAGGTTCATCCGAACCGCGGCGCGCCCGAAGTGGAGTTCCTCGGCCACCGCCACGAAGCAGCGCAGCTGGTAAAGCTCGAACACCGGCGACCCTTCCCGTAATACAAGCCTTGCATCACTGACCCCAAAATCTGTTCTAGACCCGCATCGGTGCCGACAGCTAGCGTTCGGTGCACGGGAGAATGGATCGAACATGTCCTTATCGATGGCGAAGACGGTCCGGGCCGTGCTGGTGCTGACGGCAGCCCTGTCCGTGCTGCCGGCGAAGCGGGCGGCGGCGCAAGGCGCGGAACCGATCCATCTCGGGCTCAGCACGGCCCTCACGGGTCCTGCCGCCTACACCGGCCAGCAGGATCGCTGGGGCGCGGAGATGGCGATCAAGGAGATCAACGGGGCCGGCGGCGTGCTGGGACGCCCCTTGCAGCTCGACGTGCAGGACAATGCCTGCGGCCCGGCCCAGGCGGCCCAATCCGCGCAGCGCCTGATCGCGGACCGCGTGACCGCGCTGATGGGCGGCCTGTGCAGCTCCGCGACCCTCGCCATCATGCCGATCGCCAAGCGGCAGGGCATCCCCTTCCTCGTCCCCATCTCGAGCGCCGGCTCGATCACCGACCAGTCCGGCGTGGGCGGCAACGAGTGGACGTTCCGCACTGCGCAGCCAGAACCGCGCCTGGCCGCGGCGCTGGCCAAGTTCCTCGTGAAGGAGGGCAAGGTCAGGACGATCGCCATCGTCGCCGAGGACTCCGACTACGGCCGAGGCGGCGCGACGGCCCTCACGGACGCCGCCCGCACGGTCGGGCTGACGATCACGTCGGCCGACTTCACGCCGCTCGGCACGCCCGACTTCACCAGCACGCTGACCCGGCTCCGCTCGCAGCGGCCGGACGCCGTCGCCTTGTATGTCCAGGGTGCCGACACCGCGAACTTCATGCGGCAGTTCGCCTCCTCCGGCCTGAAGACCCGGATCACCGGGCGGGTGCAGTTCGGCGACTTCCCCGCCTCCGTCGTGAGCGCCGGGGCGGTGGACGGGCTCACGGTCGCGATCCCCTACGACCCCCGCGTGGAAACCCCGGCGAACCAGAACTTCGTGAAGCTGTTCACCGAGGCGTTCAAGGCCGCCCCGATGCAGCACGCCTTCAACAGCTACGAGGGCACCCGCGTCATGGCGGACGCCATCACGCGGGCCGGGTCAACGGAGCCTGGGGCGATCCGCGTTGCGCTCAGGGCGGCGCGCTACCGCTCGGCCCTCGACGCGGACCTGACGTTCGACGACCATCACCAGTCCTACAACAACGCCGTCATCATGGGCGTTGTCGAGAAGCAGGTGCGCGTGCTGGACCTCATCAAGCCGTAGCGGCATCCCGTGGACCTCATCCTGCTGGGCCAGCTGCTGGTCGATGGGGTCGCGATCGGCCTGATCTACGCGCTGCTCGCCGTCGGCCTCTCGCTGATCTTCGGGGTGCTGGAGATCGTGAACTTCGCGCATGGCGAGTTCTACATGCTGGGCGCGATGGGTGTGGCGCTGGCCACCAGCAGCCTGGGCCTGTCGTACTGGCCCGCGGCGGCCCTGTCGGTGGCCGGGGTCTGCCTGGTGGGCTGCGCGGTGTTCGAGCTGCTGCTGCGGGTGAAGGGCGCGCGGAACTTCGAGCACAGCCTGATGATGACCCTCGGCATCTCCCTGGCCCTGCAGAACGGCGTGATCTACCTGGTGTCCTCGACGCCGCGGCTCGTCGAGATCAGCTTCAGCTTCGGCCGGGTCGAATGGGCCGAGGTGAGCCTGCCGATGCCGCGGGTGGTGGCGATGGCGCTCTCGCTGGCGAGCTTCGTGGGCCTCTATCTCGTGCTGCACCGGACCCGCATCGGCCGGGCCATGCGCGGCGTGGCGCAGAGCCGGGATGCGGCGCTGATGGTGGGCATCCGTCCGCTGGCGGTCGCGCGGGTGGCGGTGCTGCTGGGCGCCTCGCTCTCCGCCGTCGCGGGCGTGGCGCTGGCGCCGGTCTACGCCGTGCATCCGGCCATGGGCCTGCCCGTGGTGTTCAAGGCCTTCGCGGTGGTCATCATCGGCGGCCTGGGCAGCATCGAGGGCGCGGCGCTGGCGGCCCTGGTGCTGGGCGTGCTGGAGAGCTTCGCGGGCGGGCTGGCGGACACGGTGGTCCGGGACGCGCTGGCCTTCGTGCTGATGATCGTGGTGCTGCTGGTCCGGCCGGAGGGACTGTTCGGCCGAGGCGTGCGCGTCTGATGCCGGGCCGGATCGGGGCGCTCGCGGTTCCACTGCTCGCGGTCTGCGCCGCGGTCGCGGCGGCACGGCTGCTGCCGCCATACTGGCTGGAGATCGCGATCAGCGGCGTGACCTTCGCCGTCCTCGCCATGGGCCTGAACCTGCTCTACGGCTACCTCGGCCTGCTGTCTTTCGCGCAGGTCTCGTTCTGGGGCGTCGGCGGCTACGCGGCGGCCCTGCTGGTCTCGCGGCTGGGCTGGACGCTGCTGCCGGCGCTCGCGGGCGG
>CAHJXG010000014.1 GCA_903644035.1 Rhodospirillales bacterium | reverse complement strand
CCGCCGCAGGTTGAGCAGGTGTCGGCCTGGCGCTCCTTGCTCTCCGATCCCGTGCCCCGGCAGTTGTCGCACTGCACGCGGGTCGGCACGCGAAGCTGGGTCTTGGTGCCGGCGAAGGCTTCGTCCAGGTCGATCTCGACCTGCGCGCGCAGGTCGGCGCCGGCGCGCGCCCGTGCGCTGCCGCGGCGGCCCGTCATCTCGCCGAACATCTGGTCGAAGATGTCGCCCAGCCCGGCCCCGTCCTGGAAGTTGAACCCGCCGCCGAAGCCGCCCGCGCCGGGGCCGCCGCCCTGCTCGAAGGCCGCATGGCCGAACCGGTCGTAGGCGCCGCGCTTCTGGTCGTCCTTCAGCACGTCATAGGCCTCGTTCAGCTCCTTGAACTTGGCCTCGGCCTGCTTGTCGTTCGGGTTGCGGTCGGGGTGATACTGCATCGCGAGCTTGCGGTAGGCCTTCTTCAGCTCATCCGCGCCGGCCTCACGGCCCACCCCAAGCGTCGTGTAGTAGTCCTGCTTCGCTGCCACTTCAGCCCTCATCCTTGGCGCTGGGCCGGCGCTTGCGGCCCCCACGCACGGTTCTCAGCGCCGGTGATCGCCCGCGCCAGCCCCGCACATACGGAAAAGGCGCCCGCCTCAATCGAGCGCGGACGCCTTTCCTGTGTCTCAGCCCCGAAGCGACTACGAGGCCTTCTTCTTCTCGTCCACTTCCTCGAACTCGGCATCGACGACCTTCTCGCCCTGTGCCGTCGATCCCGCAGGCCCCGCGGCCTCCGCCGAAGCGGCCTCCGACTGGGCCTTGTACATCGCCTCGCCCATCTTCATCGCAACCTGCGTCAGCCGCTCGTTCGCCTGCTTCAGCGTGTCCGCGTTGTCGCCTTCCAGCGCGCTCTTGGCGGCGGCCACCGCCGCCTCCGCCTCGGACTTGGAGTCGGCCGGCACCTTGTCGCCGTTCTCCTTCAGGGTCTTCTCGACCTGATGGACCATGGCCTCGGTCTGGTTGCGCGCCTCGACCTGCTCGCGCCGCTTCTTGTCGGCATCGGCGTTGGCCTCGGCCTCACGCACCATCTTCTGGATGTCGCTGTCCGACAGCCCGCCGCTGGCCTGGATGCGGATCTGCTGCTCCTTGCCGGTCGCCTTGTCCTTCGCCTGGACGGAGACGATGCCGTTGGCGTCGATGTCGAACGTCACCTCGATCTGCGGCACGCCGCGCGGGGCCGGGGGAATGCCCATCAGGTCGAACTGGCCCAGCAGCTTGTTGTCCGCCGCCATCTCCCGCTCGCCCTGGAAGCACTTGATCGTCACGGCGCCCTGGTTGTCGTCCGCGGTCGAGAACACCTGGCTCTTCTTGGTGGGGATCGTGGTGTTGCGGTCGATCAGCCGGGTGAACACGCCGCCCAGCGTCTCGATGCCGAGCGACAGCGGCGTCACGTCGAGCAGCAGCACGTCCTTCACGTCGCCCTTGAGCACCGCGCCCTGCACCGCGGCGCCGATGGCCACGACCTCGTCCGGGTTCACGTTGCGGGCCGGCTCGCGGCCGAAGAACTGCTTCACGACCTCGATCACCTTCGGCATCCGGGTCATGCCGCCGACCAGGATCACCTCCTGGATCTCGCCCGCGGTCACGCCGGCGTCCTTCAGCGCGGCACGGCACGGCGCCAGCGTGCGCTCGACCAGGTCGTCGACCAGGCTCTCCAGCTTGGCGCGCGACAGCTTCATCACCAGGTGCTTCGGCCCGCTGGCGTCGGCGGTGATGAACGGGAGGTTGATCTCGGTTTCCTTCGACGAAGACAGCTCGATCTTCGCCTTCTCCGCCGCCTCCTTCAGCCGCTGCAGGGCGAGCTTGTCCTGGCGCAGGTTGATGCCCTGCTCGCGCTTGAACTCGTCGGCCAGGTAGCCGATCACCCGGTTGTCGAAGTCCTCGCCGCCCAGGAACGTGTCGCCGTTGGTGGACTTCACCTCGAACACGCCGTCGCCGATCTCGAGCACCGACACGTCGAACGTGCCGCCGCCGAGGTCGTAGACCGCGATGGTGCCGCCCTGCTTCTTGTCCATGCCGTAGGCGAGCGCCGCCGCCGTCGGCTCGTTGATGATGCGCAGCACCTCCAGCCCGGCGATGCGGCCGGCGTCCTTGGTCGCCTGGCGCTGCGCGTCGTTGAAGTAGGCCGGCACGGTGATGACGGCCTGCGTCACCTTCTCGCCGAGGTAGGACTCGGCGGTCTCCTTCATCTTGCCGAGCACGAAGGCGCTGACCTGGCTCGGCGAATACTTCTCGCTGCGCGCCTCCACCCAGGCGTCGCCGTTGTCGCCGCGGACGATGGTGTAGGGCACCATGCCCTTGTCCTTCTCCACCAGCGGGTCCTCGAACCGGCGGCCGATCAGGCGCTTCACGGCATAGAGGGTGTTGGTCGGGTTGGTGACGGCCTGGCGCTTGGCGCTCTGGCCCACCAGCCGCTCGCCGCTGTCGCTGAAGGCGACCATGCTCGGCGTGGTGCGCGCGCCCTCGCTGTTCTCGACGACCCGGACGTCTGCGCCCGTGCTGCCTTCCATGATGGCGACGCAGGAGTTGGTCGTCCCGAGGTCGATGCCGATGACCTTGCTCATTGATATTCCTTTCTCAGCAGCGGCGTGTGGCCCGAAGCACCAGACGCCGCCCTATGGTTGTAACGATGCGGATGTATTCAGCGTAAGCCCGCCGGACAAGACCCGGCGGCGCACAACAGGCTTGCCGCCTATGCGGCTTCGGTGCCCGACGCGGCGCCTGCGGACGCGCCCTTGGAGACGACGACCATCGCCGGGCGGAGCAGGCGCCCGTTCAGGGTCCACGCCGCGGTCCAGGCCTGAACCACCGTGCCCGGCGAGTGCTCCTCCGAGGGCTGCTCGGCCATGGCCTGATGCAGATTCGCGTCGAACGGCTGGCCGGTGGGGTCGATGCGCTGGATGCCGTTGCGCTCCAGGATGGCGACGAAGCTGCGCTCCACCCCCTCGAACCCGTCGCGCAGCTTGGTGACGATCTCCGGCTCCTCCGCCGTCTGCCCCGGCAGGTTCGACAGGCCGCGACGGAGGTTCTCCGCCGCCTCCACCACGTCGGCGGCGAACTTCTGCACGGCATACTGGCGCGTGTCGTCCACGTCGCGCTTGGCGCGGGCGCGCACGTTGGCCATCTCGGCCTCCGCCCGTATCCAGCGGTCGCGCATGTCGTCGCGCTCGGCCGTCAGCCTTTCGACGTCGGCCTCAAGGTTCGGCGGCCCGTCCGCGCCGGCGTCGGGTGCCGCGGCATGGGCCCGCGCGTCGTCCTGCAGGGCAGGGTCCTCTTCGGTGGGCATGGTCGGTTCGGTGCTCATGGCCTCTCAGGTAGGGCAGGGCGGCCCGCCGGACAAGCGCCCCCGATGCGGGCCGCAGCGCCATTCGCTAAATGACCAATTGCGCCAGCAGCGCGTCAAGGCGAAGCCGGCCCTCGGCCGTCGCGGCCAGCCGTCCGCCGCCCTGAGTCGAGCCGTCCTGAGTCAGGTAGCCCGCCTCCAGCGCCTGCTCCAGCACGCCTGCATCGAGCGCGTCGCCCAGGGCCATGCCGGCGCGGGCGGCAAACCGGGCGGCGTCGATCCCCTCGGTCAGGCGCAGGCCCATCAGCAGCATCTCGCGCGCGCGGTCCCGCGGCGCGACCCGCTCCTCCGCCGTGCTGCCGTGGCCCTGGCGCTCGACCCGGTCGGCCCAGGGTTCCGGGGCACGGTGCCGACGGGTCGCCACCAGCTCGCCGCCGAGCGTCACCCGGCCATGCGCCCCCGGCCCGATCCCGGCATAGTCGGCGTAGCGCCAGTAGGCCAGGTTGTGCCGGCTCTCGGCGCCGGGGCGCGCCAGGTTGGACACCTCGTAGGGCAGCAGCCCGTGAGCAGCGCAGGCATCGGCGGTGGCGACGTACAGCTCCGCTGCAAGCTCGTCGTCCGGCAGCACCAGCTCGCCCCGGCGGTGCCGCGCCTCGAAGTGGGTGCCAGGCTCGATGGTCAGCTGATAGAGCGAGAGATGGTCGGCGCACAGCGACAGCGCCCGGTCCAGCTCGGTCCGCCAGGCGGCGACCGACTGGCCGGGCCGGGCATAGATCAGGTCGAACGACACGCGCGGGAAGGTCGCGCGCGCGGCCTCCAGCGCCGCGACCGCCTGGCCCGCCGAATGCTCGCGGCCCAGCGTGCGCAATGCCTCGCCGTCAAGGCTCTGGACGCCGAGCGAGAGGCGGTTCACCCCGGCGCCGCGGAACGCCGCGAGCTTCCCGAGCTCCACGCTGGTCGGGTTGGCCTCCAGCGTGATCTCGATGTCCGGCAGCGGGTCGAACAGCCGGGCGGCGTCGGCGATCAGGTCAGCGACCGTCGCAGGGTCCATGAGGCTCGGGGTGCCGCCGCCGAAGAAGATGGAGGCGAGCGGGCGGCGGCCGAGGCGTGCCGCCTCCCACGCCAGCTCGGCGCGGAGTGCTGCGGCGAAGCGGGCCTGCGGGATGCGCTCCCGCACATGGCTGTTGAAGTCGCAGTAGGGGCATTTGGCCAGGCAGAACGGCCAATGGATGTAAAGGGCGAGGGGGTCCATGCTCCTGATATGGTGTCGCGGCGCGGCTCCGGGATCAGGGTGTCAGGTCGCCGGTTCGAAGCAGCTCAGCCGCAGCTGCGCCATGGCGCGCGCGCGGTGGCTGGTCGCGTGCTTCTGCGCAGGGTCCATCTCGCCATAGGTTTCCGACCTCCCTCGGGGCACGAAGATGGGATCATAGCCGAACCCCTGGCCGCCGCGCGGCGGCCAGGCGACCGTGCCCTCGACCCGGCCCAGGAAGGTCGCCGTCGCCCCGTCCGGCCAGGCGAGGCTCAGCGCGCAGGTGAACCAGGCGCGGCGGTCGTCTCCCGCCATCTCCCGATGCACACGCGCCATCGCGGCGTCGAAGTCCTTGGACGGCCCGGCCCAGCGCGCGGACAGCACGCCGGGCGCCCCGCCCAGGGCCGCCGCCGAAAAACCGGAGTCGTCGGCCAGCGAGGGCAGGCCGGACCCCCGGGCGGCCGCCAACGCCTTCAGCTGCGCGTTCCCCACGAAATCCGGCGCGTCCTCCACCGGCTCCGGCAGGCCGAGCGTGCCGGCGGACAGGACCTCGACGCCATGGGGCCGCAGCATCTCTGCAAGCTCCCGCACCTTCCCCGGGTTGTGGGTGGCCAGCACCAGGCGCGCGCCGGGGGACAGGCGGCGCATCAGGCGAGCGCCGACTGCTGCATCTCGAACAGCCGCGCCGTGCCCTGCTTGGCGAGCCGCATCAGCTGCGAGAACTGCTCCTCGGAGAACGGCGCCTTCTCCGCGGTGCCCTGGATCTCGACGATGCCGCCGCCCTCGGTCAGCACGAAGTTGGCGTCGGCCTCGGCGCCGCTGTCCTCGGCGTAGTCGAGGTCCAGCACCGCGCCTCCGTCCACCAGGCCGCAGCTCACCGCCGCGACCTGCCCGGACATCGGCGACTTCGCGATCACGCGGTTGCGCTCCATGTGGCGGAAGGCAAGGCTCAGCGCCACCCAGGCGCCGGTGATGCTGGCGCATCGCGTGCCGCCGTCGGCGTTCAGCACGTCGCAGTCGAGCGTGATGCTGCACTCGCCCATGGCCCCGCGGTCCACCACGGCGCGCAGGCTGCGGCCGATCAGGCGCTGGATCTCCTGGGTGCGCCCGGACTGCTTGCCGCGTGCCGCCTCCCGGTCGCCCCGGGTGTGGGTGGCGCGGGGCAGCATCCCGTACTCGGCGGTGATCCAGCCCTGGCCGGTGCCGCGCAGGAAGCCGGGAACCCGGCCCTCGACGCTCGCGGTGCACAGCACCTCGGTGCCGCCCATGCGGATCAGGCACGATCCCTCGGCGTGATGGGCGAACCCCGTGGTGAAGGAAACGTCCCTGAGGGCGTCTGCGGCGCGGCCGGATGGGCGCATGATGCTGTCCTGATCGTGGGCGCTCCCTATATCCTAACTCGGGTGCGCATGGCAGGGAGCTTGGGACCGCGGCATGACAATCGGAGTGGGCATCATCGGCGCCGGCATCATGGGCGAGCGGCTGCTGCGGGCGGCGCAGGAGCACGCGGGCGACGTGGTGCACATCACCGGCATCTGGGACCACGCGCCCGCGGCGCTCGACCGGGTCGGCGGCGGCGTGC
>CAHJXG010000013.1 GCA_903644035.1 Rhodospirillales bacterium | reverse complement strand
TGCCGGCCGCCCGCTTCATCGCGATGGAGGCCCGGCACTGCGCCGGCGCCGAGATGCAGGACATGATGGGCTACGCCGCGAGTGTCGGAAGTGCTGCGGCGCGGCGGGAAGGCGCGCACGGCTTCATCGGCACCTCCTCCGACCTCGCCGCGCCGTATTTCGGCGGCACGCGGGGCCTGGGCACCATGCCGCACGCGCTGATCGGCTACGCCGGGTCCACGGTGCGGGCGGCGGAGATGTTCCACGAGACCTGCCCGGACGAGGCGCTGACGGTGCTGACCGATTTCTTCGGGCGAGAGGTCACCGATGGGCTGGAGGTGTGCCGCCGCTTCCCGGAGCTTGCCGCCGCCGGCCGGCTGTCCGTGCGGCTCGACACCCATGGCGGACGCTATCTGGAGGGGCTGGACCCCGCCGAGAGCTACGCGGTGCTGGAGCGTCAGGCCCCCGGCGCCATCCGCCGCTACCGCAGCGACCAGGAGCTGCGGCACCTGGTCGGCACCGGCGTGTCGGCGGCGGCGATCTGGCGGATGCGGGAGGCGCTGGACGAGGCCGGCTTCCCCCAGGTGCGCATCGTGGTGTCGTCCGGGTTCGGCGTCGTGAAGTGCCGGGTGATGTCGGACACGCGCGCCCCCATCGACGTGGTCGGCACCGGCAGCTTCATCCCCGAGGACTGGCATGAGACCTACGCCACCGCCGACATCGTGGAGTACGACGGCCAGGCGCGGGTGAAGGTGGGGCGCGAGTTCCTGCTGCGCGCCAACCAGGCGCGTCAGGCCGACGCCCGCCGTGTTGACAGCGTGCCTGCAAACCCCAGGTCCCCCCCATGACGCTCCGCATCGCGCTTGCCCAGATCGACCCGCATGAGGGGGACGTGACCGCCAACCTCGCGCGCATCCGCCGCGCCCGGGCCGACGCGGCGGCGCTGGGCGCAGACTTGGTGGTGACGCCGGAGTTCTCCATCGGCGGCTACCCGCCGGAGGACCTGGTGCGCAAGCCGTCCTTCGTCGAGCTGTGCGAGGCGTCCATCGCCGAGCTGGCGCGCGACACCGCCGATGGCGGCCCGGGCGTGGTCGTGGGCGGCCCGTGGCGCGACGGCGTTAAGCTCTACAACGCGGCCTTCGTGCTGGACGAGGGCCGCGTCATCGCGCGCCGGGCCAAGCACGAGCTGCCGAACTACGGCGTGTTCGACGACAAGCGCGTGTTCGACGCCGGCCCCAGCCCCGGCCCGGTCGCCTTCCGCGGCTATCGCCTGGGTGTCATGGTCTGCGAGGACTTCTGGCTTCCCGCGGTGTCCGAGACCTTGGCCGAGAGCGGCGCCGAGATGCTGCTGTCCATCAACGGCTCGCCCTTCGAGGACGGCAAGCAGGCCCGCCGCGTGGCGCTCGGCGTGGAGCGCGTGGTGGAGACCGGGCTGCCCTTCGTGTTCCTGGGCCAGGTCTGCGGACAGGATGAGCTGGTGTTCGACGGCGCGAGCTTCGTGCTGAACGCGGACCGGACGCTCGCGGTGCAGATGCCGTACTTCAGCGAGGCGCTGACGCTGACGGAGTGGCGGCGTGACGGCGACACGCTGGTCTGCACGCCGCACGCCCTGCCGCCGGAGCCGGACCGGCTGGAGCTGATCTACCGCTGCATGATGCTGGGCCTGGGCGACTACGTGCGCAAGAACCGGTTCCCCGGCGTGCTGCTCGGCCTGTCCGGCGGCATCGACAGCGCCCTGTCGGCGGCGGTGGCGGTCGATGCGCTGGGTGCGGCGCAGGTCCGCGCCGTCATGCTGCCCAGCCCCTACACGAGCCAGAATAGCCTCGACGACGCGGCCGAGTGTGCGCGGCTGCTCGGCATCCGCTGTGACACCGTGCCGATCAGCCCGGCCATGCACGCCTTCGGCGACGCGCTGGCGCCGCTGTTCAAGGGACGCCAGGCGGACATCACCGAGGAGAATATCCAATCACGCTCCCGTGGCCTGATCCTCATGGCGCTGTCCAACAAGTTCGGCGACATGCTGCTGACGACCGGCAACAAGTCCGAGATGTCGGTGGGCTACGCGACGCTGTATGGCGACATGTGCGGCGGCTACTCCGTGCTGAAGGACGTCTACAAGACGACCGTGTTCGCGCTGTGCCGCTGGCGCAACGCGCATGTGCCCGAGGGGGCCCACGGCCCGCACGGCCTGGTGATGCCGGAGCGCGTCATCACCAAGCCGCCCTCGGCCGAGCTGAAGCACGACCAGACCGACCAGGATACCCTGCCGCCCTACGAGGACTTGGATGCGATCCTGGAGGGCCTGGTCGAGGGCGAGCAGTCGGTCGATGCGCTGGTGGCCCGTGGCCATGACCGCGCGACGATCCTGCGGATCTGGCGCATGCTGGACCGCGCCGAGTACAAGCGGCGCCAGGCCCCGCCGGGCGTGAAGATCACCCCGCGCGCCTTTGGCCGGGACCGCCGCTACCCCATCACCAACGGCTACACGGGCCTGGTCGCGTGATGGAGGCGCCGCCGCCCGAGGGTTGGCGCGTCCGCATCCTGGACCTGTCCGGCGGCGCCGAAGACAACATCGTCGAGGACGTGCCGGGCTTCCTCTCATTGGAGCACGCCAACCTGTTCGCCCGGCGCTACGTGCGGGACAGCATCGAGCGGTGCCGGGCACGCGGCATGGAGGCGCAGGCGGTGCTCGACGCCTGGTTCGCCTATGGCGAGGACACCGAGGTGCTGGACGCGGGCGAGGGGGGATGGCGCAGCGCGACCGAGCTGCACGACTTCGCCGCACGCCGCGCCGCGACGGCCGACCGCGACTGGCGCTCGATTGATCCTCGCCTCGTCAGGGACGATGACGATGAGGACGACGACGCCCCAGTTGATGAAAGCGGGTATGGAACGGCATGAAGCTCCGCTTCGCCCCGAGCCCCACCGGCCTGCTGCATGTCGGCAACGCGCGCGTCGCCTTGGCCAATTACCTGCTGGCGCGCCGCCATGGCGGCCAGTTCCTGCTGCGGCTGGACGACACCGACGTCGAGCGCAACCGTCCGGAGTATGCGGAGGCCATCGCCCATGACCTGCGCTGGCTCGGCATCGCCTGGGACGAGATGCTGCGCCAGTCGGACCGGCTGGACAGGTACGCCGCGGCGGTTGAGCGGCTGAAGGCGTCCGGGCGGCTGTATCCCTGCTTCGAGAGCGAGGAGGAGCTGAACGCCAAGCGCGAGTTGCGCGTCCGCCGCAAGCAGCCGCCGATCTATGACCGCGCCATGCTGAAGCTGACCCCCGAGCAGCGCGCCGCCGCCGAGGCCAACGGCAAGCGCCCGCATTGGCGGTTCCTGCTGTCGGGCTACCCCGCGGAGTGGGGCGACATGGTGCTGGGGCCGCGCACGGTGAAGCTGTCCGCCATCTCCGACCCCATCGTGATCCGGGCCGACGGCACGCCGCTCTACACCTTCACCTCCGTCGTGGACGACATCGACACAGGCGTCACCCACGTGGTGCGCGGCGAGGACCACGTGACCAACACCGGCATCCAGATCGACATCCTGGCCGCCCTCGGCGCCCGTCCGGCCAGCCTGCGCTTCGCCCATCTGCCGCTCCTGGTGGATCAGGACGGCGGCAAGCTGTCAAAGCGCGTGGGCGCGCTGTCGCTGCGCAGCCTGCGCGGCGACGGGATCGAGCCGCAGGCGCTGGCCGGCTACCTCGCCCGCCTCGGCACCGCCGACGACCCGGCGCCGCAGCCTGCCGACGAGATCGCCGCGACCTACGACCTGTCCCGCGTGTCCCGCTCCGCCGCCCGCTTCGACGGGCGGCAGCTGCTGGCGCTGAACCGCCGGGTGCTGCATGAGCTGCCGTTCGACGCGGTGCGGGAGCGGTTGCCGCCCTCCGCCACGACCGCGTTCTGGCTTGCGGTGCGCGGCAACCTCGACCTGCTGAACGAGGCGCGCGGCTGGTGGGAGGTGGTCGCCGGCACGATCATCCCCCCGCTGATCGAGGGCGAGGCCGAGTATCTGCACACCGCGCTGGATGCGTTGCCGGCGGAACCCTGGGACAACGACGTGTGGACGAAATGGATCGACGCGCTCAGATCGGCCACGGGGCGCAAGGGCAAGAGCCTGTTCCTGCCGCTGCGCCTGGCGCTGACGGGAGAGGATCACGGGCCGGAGCTGCGAGACCTGCTGCCGCTGATGGGCCGGGACCGGGCGGCGGACCGGCTGCGGCTGGCGGCTGCATGAGCGACATCCCGGACCAGGCGGCGCTGCGCGCGCACATGGGCGCGATCAGCCTGCTGGCGGAGCGCAAGGTGCTGCACGCCCTGGATCGGCATTGCCGCGCCTTCATCGCGCTGTCGCCCTTCCTGGTGCTGGCCTCGGCCGACGCGGACGGCCGGGCGGATGCCAGCCCGCGCGGCGACCCGCCGGGCTTCGTGCAGGTGCTGGACGACCGCAGCTTGCTGCTGCCCGACCGGCCCGGCAACAACCGGGTGGACAGCTTCGCCAACGTCCTTGCGACGCGCGGCATCGGCCTGATCTTCTTCGTGCCGGGCATCGACGAGACGCTGCGGGTGAACGGCACCGCCCGGCTGCTGACGGACTCTGAAGCCCTTGCCGGGTCCAGCATCGCAGGCAAGGCGCCGCGCACCGGTCTGGTGGTCGCGGTGGAAGAGGCGTTCTTCCATTGCGCCAAGGCGGTGCGCCGCGCCCGGCTCTGGGACCCGGCGGCGCAGGTCGAACGCTCGACCTTCCCGAGCCTCGGCCGCATCCTCGCCGAGCAGACCCAGGCCTTCAGCGTCGAGGAGGCGGAGCGCCGCACCGAGGACTCCTACCGCACCAGGATGTATTGACGCCCCCGATGCCAAGCCTCGTGCTGCACAACACCATGACCCGGCGGCGCGAGGCCTTCGTGCCGCTCGATCCCGCCCATGTGCGCCTGTATGTCTGCGGCCCCACCGTCTATGACCTGGCGCATATCGGCAACGCCCGCGGCATGACGGTGTTCGACGTGCTGGCCCGGCTGCTGCGGCACCTTTTTCCGCGCGTCACCTACGTCCGCAACATCACCGACGTGGACGACAAGATCAACGCCCGCGCCGCCGCGAGCGGGGAGGGGATCGACGCCGTCACCGCTCGCACCACGGCGCAGTTCCATGCCGACATGGCGGCGCTCGGCAACCTGCCCCCCGACATCGAGCCGCGCGCCACCGAGCACATCGCAGGCATGGTCGCGCTGATCATGCGGCTGATCGCGGGCGGCCACGCCTACGCGGCCCAGGGCCATGTGCTGTTCGCCGTGGCGAGCTTCAAACAATACGGCGCGCTGTCCGGCCGCAGCCCGGACGAGCTGCTGGCGGGCGCGCGGGTGGAGGTGGCGCCCTACAAGCGCGAGGCCGGCGACTTCGTGCTGTGGAAGCCGTCAGAGCCGGATCTGCCCGGCTGGGACAGTCCCTGGGGCCGCGGCCGGCCCGGCTGGCACATCGAGTGCAGCGCGATGGCCTGGCAGTACCTGGGCGAGAGCTTCGACATCCATGGCGGCGGCGGCGACCTGATGTTCCCCCACCATGAGAACGAGCGCGCGCAGAGCCTGTGCGCCCTGCCGGGCAGCGGCTTCGCCCGGGTCTGGCTGCACAACGGCATGCTGAACCTGAACGGGGCGAAGATGTCGAAGTCGCTCGGCAACTTCCTCACCATCCGGGACGTGCTGGACCGCGCCCCGCCGGAGGCGGTGCGGCTGATGCTGCTGAAGTCGCAGTATCGCGGCACGCTGGAGTTCAGCGACGCCGGCCTGGCGGAGGCGCGGGGCGAACTGGACCGCTTCTACCGCGCGCTGGCCCGTGCGCCGGGGGCGGAGGGTCTGGTGC
>CAHJXG010000012.1 GCA_903644035.1 Rhodospirillales bacterium | reverse complement strand
GTCCCCGGCCGAGGACGCCGCGGCGCCGTCGAAGCCGGCCGCGCGCTGGGACGCCGCCACCGACACGGTGCAATTCGATTGGCCCGAGATCGAGCAGACGGCATCGAGGCCCGGTCCCAACCAGGTCATGGCCAAGCTGCTGATCGCCGCCCGCACCGAGGGTGCAAGTTCACGCTGGCCGTTCCAGGCGGCGTAGCGCGACGGCGCGGCGCCCGGCCGAGCCGGGCAACTCAGCGGCCGGGCGTCGATGCGGGCGCCCACGCGACCTCCTGGCGCTCGCCCCGAAAATGGCCGAGCAGCCGCACGACCTCGTTCGGCGCCGGCAGTTCCGGGGTCCGCCACACGAGCAGGCCGGCGCGGTTGAACAGGCTCATCGCCGTGGAGTGGTCCTCGCCGAAGTCCGACGGCCCGTCGAAGAACGCCCGGGCGCGCGCCAGGTCAGCCTTCGCAGGCGCGGCGGCAGTCCATCCAGCCTTGGCGCCCAGCCCGTCAAGCCAAGCGCCCATCACCTCCGGCGTGTCGGTCAGCGGGTCGATGCTCAGGGACAGAAGCTGGATGCCGTCGGGGGACATGGCTGCCAGGGCGTCCTGCGTGCGGGCAAAGGTCGCGGCCTCGATGGGGCAGATCGACTTGCATTGGGTGAACATGAGCTGGATCGCCGTGACGCGCCCAAGCAGCCGCTCGCGAAGCGGGCCGCGGAACCCGTCATTCGTGACGATCTCGATGTCGGGCACCCCGACCGGCGGCTTGACCGGGCCGATGCTGCCATGGGCAAGCGCCGGCACGGACCGCAGGGCGAGGCCAGCCGCGAGGCCGGCCAGGACCGAGCGGCGGCCGAGCGGCGCCGCAGTGCCGCGACGGCCGGTTCCGCCAAGCCTAATTGCTGCCGACATCGTTCGTCTCCATCAGGTAGCGCCACAGACCGAGGCACTGGTTGTCATCAAGGGTGTAGCGCGGCATCTGCCGGGTGATCAGGATCGAGGCCGGGTCAACCCCGGTGCGGAGCATCTGGCAGAAGCTCGTGAGCGTGAACGCGGAGGGCGGCCCGCCCCGGCGGCCCCGCATCTCCGTCATGCGAGACCCATCCAGGCGAGGCCCGAACGAGGCGGCCTTCACGCCCGCCGCGTCCGTGTGGCAGTTGGCGCAGGCGGCGAGCCGCGGGGGGAGCGCCTCGGGGTGTCCCACGATGGCAGCCTGCAGCGGGCCGTCGCCGAAGAACATGCTGCGGCCCGTCACGGCCGAGCCGGGCGCAGGCGCGGAGGCAGGAGCCGCCTCCGCCTGCAGGAGCCACGACAGGCTCAGCACGCCCAGCATCACGCCGAGGAGCATCCGTGCCGCCCGGCCGTGGGCCGAGCGTAGGTGGGAAAGCTGTGACATGGCACGCGGTCACCAGCCGATCTTGACCATTTTGGAGACGCTCGGCGTTCCCTGGGCGTTGATCCCGAACAGCATGTAGTAGCCGGGCGGCGCCACGCCGGGATCGCTCGGGAGCTTGAGCCGGTAGGTGTTGTTGGCACCCGCCGTGGTCGCCAGCGGGACGCGCCGCTGGTCGTTGTTCACGGCGTGTGTGGCGGCGGAGATCCGCACCACCTCGAACTTCAGGTTGGCGGTGTCGGCCGTCACGGAGACGGTCGATCCGAGCCGCGCCGTGGCCGGGGCCGCGTTGATGGCGGGCCGCACTGCCGGCGTGCCGTTCTGGTTGAACAGGTAAGGCGGCGAGAAGATCTCGGCGTTCTCATGGTTGGCGGTGCAGCCATCGCCGCACAGCCCCCCTCCCGCCACGAACACGCGCGCGTCCGGCAGCAGCAGCGCCGTGCTGTGATAGGTCCGCGCGGTCTGCATGGGTGCCAGCGGCGTGAACGTCTCGCTCGCCGGGTTCCACAGCTCCGGGACCAGCACGGCGCGGTCGTCGCTGAACAGGGTGGCATAGGTCTGCCCGCCCACGATGAGCACCTGGCCGCCCGGCAGCGCCACGCCGCTTGCGAAGGCGCGGGGGTAGGCCATCGGCGCGGTCTTGCGGACCACGACCGGGTTGTTCAGGTCTGCCACGGCCTTGTTGATGTCGATGACGTAGGTGTTCGCGGTGGCCGCCACATTCTGGTAGGCCGGGGCGCCTCCGGTCTTCAGGATCTTGCCGACGTCATACATGATCGCCTGGCCGTTCATGCTGTAGGCGTCGTCGCCGCGCTTCCCGGCGGAGGCCATCGCCCCGTTGCCGGAGGTGGTGATCCAGCTCATCTGCGCGCTGGGTCCGGCGTGGAAGACCAGCCCGTCGCTAACCGCAAACAGCCACATGTGGTTGTCGCCGCGGTTGACCCGGCCCAGGGCCGCGTCCTCCGGGTCGGCGCCGGTGATCGGGGCCGCGGAGATGCCCGGCCGCGTGCCCCAGCCGGACTCCGCCGACCACACCTCGCCGATCCGGTCCCTGGGCGCCCCGCTCCACGACCCGCCGAGCGTCAGCACGGAACCGTCCGCCAGCATCACGTCGGCGTTGTAGCCGCGGCCGACGTTCATCGGGGCGGCGGCCGTCCATGCGTCCGTCTTCGGATCATAGATGTTCGCGCTGGGGCTGCTGCTGCCCCCGTTGACCAGGACCCGGCCATCGGCCAGCACGGTGATGCCGGGGCAGAACATGTCCGATAACGTGTTTGTCACGATGCGCAGGGTGGACCGCTGCGTCACGGGGTCAAACAGCGCCGTGTGGGTTCTGCTCGCGGCCGTGCCGATATCGCCCTCGAAGCTGAACTCGTTGTTTGACGACCAGGTCAAGACCTTGCCGTTCGGCAGAAGCGACGCAGCAACGGGAACGTTCGGCAGCGGGATCACGCCTGTCCAGGTGCCCTTGGGTTGCGCCGCCGCCGGGTTGGCCTGGGCGGCGAGGCATACCGCCAGGCATCCGGCTGCGAAATACTTGTTCCAGACAACTCGGTCATTACGTTTCATCATGACTGCCACCCTAACGATTACAGCGGTCCGCAGCGTCGCATCCGTGTCTTTTTGGAAGCGTTTCGCCCGATCCGTCTAATTTTCGTTATTTAAACGTTTTATATCGAAATGGAATTCACCTTTTCGTAATTAGTTAGTAACGATTAACAGGCGGGCGGCGGCGCACCCGTCGGCGCTTGGCCACCCTCGATGCGGCCTGCCCCGTTCGGCCTGCCATCCCGGCCAACCGAGGACGGCTCCTGCATCGAGAGGGCATCGCGACAGGCTGCCGCCGGACACGCACCGCGCCGCTCAACCGGGCGGGCGGAGTTTCTCCGCGAGACCTGCGCATCCCGCGACATTCCGTTTGACATCTAAAAATATAAGAGTTTACACGGATCATGAGATGATTTACGTTGCGTTCCAGCAACATGCAGTGTGAAGCGGTTCAGATCATGATTCCTAAACACATCCACTATGTTTGGGTTGGCGGCTCTTTGCCTCAGGAACAACGGGAATACGTTGAAACCTGGCGAGCGAACAATCCAGATTACATGTTCACATTATGGAATGAGAACAACATAGACTTCTCAATCAAAGCCATACGGGACGCCTACACGCAGAAGAAGTGGGCAAAAGTTGCAGACATCGCCCGTCTTCATGCCATCCTGAAGCATGGCGGGATTTACCTCGACACTGATTTTCAGCTCTTTCGGCCGCTGGACTCGTTGCTTCAGCATCAGTGCTTCTTCGGCTTTCAGACCAAAGAACCCTCGCCGGACTGGGTGGCGAATGGCGCGTTCGGTGCCGTGCCAGGCCATTGGTTCATTGCCCAGGCGTTCGCGGCGGTCCTCAACATCCGCCCATTGCCGGGCGCCCTCGAGCGTCCGACCATGTTCGGGCCGAAACTTGTCACCAAGCTCCTCGTGAAGAACGGTCTGCGCTCCTATTCGCCCGACGGCACGATGGTCCGGGACGTCTTCCTGTGCCCGACCGAGACGTTCTATCCGTATGCCTTCGATGAGGAATTCCACGACTCCTGCATCACTCAGGACACCTTGGCCGTGCATCACTGGTCGAAGTCCTGGGAGAAGGATGTGCCGCGTTGGGTGCGCATTGCGAAGTCGGTCCGCGCACGCCTAGTCAAAGCGCAGACCCGGCGCCCATCCTTATGGGCCGACGGGCTGCATAAGCCCGGGTAGCAGGCCGCGACGCCTTCCCGAAGCTGACGGTCGGGCTGCGGGCGGGCGAAGCTTTTCGCTTCCGGCGAAGCGGCCCCCATTGCGACCAGACACCGGGCGCAGCCATGAGGAGCCTGCGCCACCTGAGCCGTTTGAGCTCAAAGGAAGGCCTGCCTATCCTCGCCTCAACATGCCCAGGTGATGCTAGGTTCTGTCGCGATGCACCGTGACGAAGTTGGACAGGCTCGCGTGGTGCCAGGCATTGCTGAACATGGACTCCGGCGCCCACTCCCCCGATAAGCGACGATGACAGAGGCCGGCAACGGGCCATCGCGTCGAGAGGGCCGGAGGAGGGTCGCATGGACGAACAAGGGTTGCGGGGCCGTCTCACCGAGTACTCCGGGCGGATACAGCCGTCGGGGATACGAGCCTTGGAGTTCATGGCGTCCCGGTCCAAGGACCTCATCACCTTCGGCCCTGGACGTCCGGACGACCGCTGCTTTCCGGTCGACCGGATACAGGAGGCGTATGCCAGCATTTTCGGCACGCCCGCCACCGCTGCGGACGCCCTGCAATACGCACCGACCGAAGGGAGCCTGGCGCTCAGGTCATGGCTGGTCCGGCGCGAGCAGGCGTTGGGGCGTCGCTGCGAGCTGGACAATGTCCTGATCACGAGCGGGTCCCAGCAGGCCATCCACCTGATCACGAGATTGCTGGCGGAGCCTGGGCGCGACATTCTCGTTCAGGCGCCGACCTATTCCGGCGCCCTGCAGATCTTCCAGGCGAATGGCGCCAACGTCCGCCGGCTGGACGCGCGACCGGACCCCTCCTCCCGGCCTGCGTTCATCTACGCGATGGCAGACTTCCAGAACCCGACCGGCGCCTGCCTGACGCTCAAGGATCGCCAGGCGCTGGTCGAGCGCGCCCGGCAGCTCGACACGATCCTGGTCGAGGACAACGCCTATGAGACGCTCCGCTTCGACGGCGATCCCCTGCCATCGCTCATGGACGTCGATGGCGGTTCGCCTGACGACGGCCGGACCGTCTACCTGGGCTCGTTCTCGAAGTGCGCCGCGCCGGGACTGAGACTGGGCTGGGTCGTCGGGCCGCGGGCGTTGGTCGCGCGTCTGGCCCTGATCAAGCAGACGGAGGACCTGCAGGCCTCCACCCTCTCGCAGAACGTCATGGCGCATCTCGCCGACTTCGTGTTCGGCCAGCATGTGGACGCGCTCCGCCAGAGCTACAGGATGCGCCGCGACCTGACCCTGGACGCCTTGGAGAAACACGTCGGCAACAAGGCAAGGTGGGAGCGGCCCGCCGGCGGGTTCTTCGTCTGGCTGCAGCTTGCCGAGGACATCGACTCGACGGCCTTGCTGTCCAAGGCGATCGAGGCCGGGGTGGCTTACGTCCCCGGAGCGTCCTTCTTCCCCGACGGGTCAGGATCGAACACCCTGCGCCTCAGCTACTCAACGGTCGAGCCAGGCCGGTTGGAGGAGGGCATCGCACGCCTCGGCGCGCTCCTCTGACGACGCGCAGGGCAGCGTGGTGCCGGGATCGGAAGCATAGCCGCACCAGTCCCAGCCCCGTCTGGGATCAGGAGGCACCCGGCCCGCGCGACCGGTCAAGCCGCTCGCCGACCGCAAGCGCCAGCCGTCCCGCCAGGGTCCTGGCCCCGACGCAGGAGGCCAGGTCGAGCCGGGCGCTCGCAAAGCCATAGGAACCGTCGTCCTCGACACGGAGGAGATCGACCTCCGCAAGCCCCCGGTCGAAGGCGCTGACCAGGTATTCGATCAGCACGAGCGCCTCCGGCGCGGCATCGTCGAAACGGGGATCATGGACGGAAAGGAACACCTGCTCGCTCGCGCCGGCCGCGATGATGAGCAGGGCCGCCGCGAGATCAGCGCCGCAATGGAGGGTGAACAGCCGGAGCGTCCCCTGCCGCGCAAGCTCCTGCACCAGGGCACGGAAGACCGCGGCGCCGTGGTCCATGATGCCGCCGCCCTGGTCCGTCCGGTTGAGCGCGACCATGCGCTCCAGCACGGCGTCGGCCGGGTCGCCCGGTCCCCAAGCCCTCGTC
>CAHJXG010000011.1 GCA_903644035.1 Rhodospirillales bacterium | reverse complement strand
GATCTGGCTCGGGCGCGCGGACGTAGCCCTCGACCGTCGCCGGGATCGGCGTCGCGTCGCGGGGCGCGTCGGACGGCACCCAGCCGCGGTCCACGATGACCGGGTCGGCGCCGGGCCGCTCCATCGGGTTGAGCAGGAACGCGCCGAGGGTGGGGCCGGCCGCGGTCGTGCGGACCTCGATGCCATACAGCGCCGCCAGGTCCTGGCGCAGGGTGCCGGCCACGCGCACCTTGGTGAACGGACGCGGGTCGGCCGGCAACGGGATGGCGGGCGCGGCCTCCCCACGGTCGATCTCGGCCAGCAGCGCGGTCTTCCAGGCGAGGCGCTGGACCTGCCACACGCCAAGCCCGATCGTGAGCGCCAGCATGGCGGCGGTGGTGAGGCCGGGCCAGAGCAAGCGGCGGGCGTGCGACGACGGACCGCGCGTCAAAGCTCCATCTCGCTGGCGCGGTGGCGATACTGCTGGGCGATCAACGCCGCCTTCAACGGCCGCATCAGGCCGATGGCGAGTGGGATCGTGACGAGGGGCCAAAGCACCGCATGAACCCAGGCCGGCGGGTGGAAGCGGAACTCGACCCAGAGCACCAGGCTCACGACGACGGCGCCGAGCACGAGGATCAGCCCGGACGCCGCGCCATCCCCGGTGTCACACGCCCTGAGGTTCAAGCCACAGGCATTGCAGGCGGGACGGGTTGTCAGCAAACCCTGGAACAGGCTGCCGCGGCCGCAGCGCGGGCACCGGCAGCCCAGGGCCACATGCCACAACGACGGGTGCTGCACCCCGTCCGGCTACTCGGCGCCGGTCGGCCCGGCGCCCCAGACGTAGATCGCGACGAACAGGAACAGCCACACCACGTCGACGAAGTGCCAATACCAGGCCGCAGCCTCGAAGCCGAAATGGCGGGTCTGGGAGAACTGGCTGGCACGGGCGCGATACCAGCACACGATCAGGAAGATGGTGCCCACGATCACATGGAACCCATGGAACCCTGTGGCGAGGAAGAACACCGAGGGGTACACCCCGCCGCCGGCGAACTTGAACGGCGCCTCCGAATACTCCAGCGCCTGGAAGGTGGTGAACGACAGGCCCAAAAGGATGGTGAACCCAAGGCCCATCACCAGGTACTTGCGGTCCCCGTGCAGCAGCGCGTGGTGCGCCCAGGTGATCGCCGTGCCGGACAGCAGCAGGATCATCGTGTTGAGCAGCGGCAGGTGGAAGGGATCGAAGGTCTGGATGCCCGCCGGCGGCCAGATCGCATGTTCGGCGCCCGACACGTGCGCCGGGTAGAGCGCGAAATGGAAATAGGCCCAGAAGAAGCCGACAAAGAACATCACCTCGCTGGCGATGAACAGCGTCATGCCGTAGCGCAGGCCGAGGCGCACGACCGGGGTATGCAGGCCCGCGGTCCGGCTCTCCCTCAGCACGTCTCGCCACCAGAACGCCATGACGGCGAGCACCACCGCAAGGCCGAGGCCGAGCCACAGGTAGGTGCCGTAATGCGACACCATGATGATGCCGAACAGGGTCAGCCCGCCGCCCAGCGCGCCCAGCAGCGGCCAAGGGCTGGGGTCCACGAGGTGGTAGGGCTGCTTCATGCCGGAGCTGTTGAGATCCTGCATGTCAACCGCAGGGCTTGCCGTGGCAACCGGGGCGTCGCTCATCATAACCAAACCTATCCAGACGGTGGCGCATCATCGCCAAAACGCTGCGGTGTTCAAGGCTTAAACGCGCATACCCCTCGGGACCGACGGGCGGTCAGCGTGCCGCCTCCGCCCGCGCCCCGACGTGCGGCCCGGCTTTGTCCAGGGTGCCGTTGCGCGCCGCGTCGTCCAGCGACCGGAAGAACGTGTAGGACAGGGTGATCGTCGTGACGTCGCGCGTATCGGGGTCGAGGGCGATGGCCGGGTCCACCCAGAAGCTGAGCGGGAACTGCATCTCCTGGCCCGGCGTCAGCGTCTGCTCGTCAAAGCAGAAGCAGGCCGTCTTGTGGAAGTACTGCCCGGCCTTCTCGGGCGTCACGTTGTAGGTGGCCACGCCGGTCACGCTCTGCTGCGACCGGTTCTGGCCCACGTAGAAGGCCAGCCTGTCCTCCCCGAGCTTGACCTTCACCGCGGCCTCGCCGGGCGCGAAACGCCAGGGCAGGTTGGGGCTGGTCGTGGCGTTGAAGCGGACGGCGATGGACCGCTCCGTCGCGCCGGGGCCGGCGGCGCCACGCAGCTGCGGCGTCCCAGCATAGCCGGTCGCCTCGCAGAACATGCGGTAGAGCGGAACCGCGGCGAACGAAAGGCCGGCCATGCCGCCGATCACCGCCACAAGGCCGCCGGCGATCAGGCCGTTTCTTCTGGTTTTCATAGCGTGGATGTCGGCATGAGCGGCCCGGAGGCAAGCCGTTCAGGAGACTTTGAATCGAACCATGGAGATCGCGTAGAACAGCGCCGCAAGCGCGATCAGCACGACCAGCAGCGCGATGTTCTTCCCTCGCTGCCGCCGGCGCAGCTCGGTGGCCTCGACGGGCGACAGCGGCGGCGGAAACTCATCCAAGATGCGGCACCGGCAAGACGTGGTCGAGCGCCAGCATGGTGAACAAGGCGAACAGGTAGACCAGCGAGACGCGGAACGCCCAGCGCGCCGGCGCGTCGCGGGTCAGGCTGACCCCCGCCGCGTCCTGCCGGTCCCACAGCACGCGCAACGACGCGATCAGGAACCATGCGCCCAGTCCGGCGGCGGACACCCCGTAAACCGGCCCTGCGTAGCCCAGCATCCACGGAAGTAGGGACGCCAGAACCAGCGCCACGGTGTAGTAGACGACCTGCAGCCGCGTCGCCCGCGCGCCTGAGATCACCGGGAGCATCGGCACCCCGGCCCGCTCGTAATCCTCGGAGGCATACAGCGACAGCGCCCAGAAATGCGGCGGTGTCCAAAAGAACACGATGGCGAACATCAGAAGCGGCATGACATCGACGGTACCGGTCACGGCGGCCCAGCCGATCATCGGCGGGAAAGCCCCGGCGGCCCCGCCGATCACGATGTTCTGCGGCGTGCGGCGCTTCAGCCAGACCGTGTAGACGAACACGTAGAACAGGATCGAGAGCGCCAGCAGCCCGGCGGCCACGGCGTTGGTCGCAAGCCCCATGACGATGACCGAGGCGATGCCCAAGGTCACGCCAAAGCCCAGCGCCTCCCCTGCCCTGATCCGACCCGCCGGGATCGGGCGGCTCGCGGTCCGGCGCATGACGGCGTCGATATCGCGGTCATACCACATGTTGATCGTGCCCGCGGCGCCTGCGCCCACCGCGATGCAGAGCACCGCCGCCAAGGCCAGCACGGGATGCAGCGGACCGGGCGCCAGCAGCAGTCCCACGAAGCCGGTGAACACCACCAAGGTGATCACCCGCGGCTTCAGCATGGCGAACCAGTCGCGCGCCTCCGCCGGCAGCTCGAAAGAAGAAAGGGGAGCCGAAGCTCCCCCCATTTCGGTCACAGGGTCCGCCATCACCGGACCCGCGGCAGCTCGGTGAAGGTGTGGAACGGCGGCGGCGAAGTCACCGTCCATTCGAGCGTCGTGGCGCCCTCACCCCAATAGTTGTCGGCCACCTGCACCTTGGATGTGAACGTGCGGTAGATGACGTAGAGGAAGATCACCACCGAGAACGCCGAGATGTAGGACCCAACGGACGCCACCGCGTTCCACCCGACAAAGGCGTCGGGGTAGTCGGGATAGCGACGCGGCATGCCGGCCAGCCCCAGGAAGTGCATGGGGAAGAAGGTCAGGTTCACGCCGACGAACGTGACCCAGAAGTGCACCTGGCCCCAGAACTCCGGATACTGCCGACCCGACATCTTGCCGATCCAGTAGTAGAACCCGGCGAAGATCGAGAACACGGCGCCCAGGCTCAGCACGTAATGGAAGTGCGCCACGACGTAGTAGGTGTTGTGCAAGATCTGGTCGATGCTAGAGTTGGACAGCACGATCCCGGTGACGCCGCCCAGGGTGAACAGGAAGATGAAGCCGATGGCGAACAGCATCGGCGTCTTCAGCTCAATGGAGCCGCCCCACATCGTGGCGATCCAGGAGAAGATCTTGATGCCGGTCGGCACGGCGATGATCATCGTCGCCGCGACGAAGTACGCCCGCGTGTCCACCGAGATGCCCGAAACGAACATGTGGTGCGCCCAGACGACGAAGCCCACGACGCCGATCGCGATCATCGCATAGGCCATGCCGAGGTAACCGAAGATCGGCTTCTTCGAGAAGGTCGAGATCACATGGCTGACCATGCCGAAGCCCGGCAGGATCATGATGTAGACCTCGGGATGCCCGAAGAACCAGAACAGGTGCTGGAACAGCAC
>CAHJXG010000010.1 GCA_903644035.1 Rhodospirillales bacterium | reverse complement strand
GCTCGATGGCGTCGCGCAGGCCGGGCACCGCCGCAAGCCCGGCGGCGCAGTCGGCGAACGCCCCCTGGCCCGGCAGCACCACGCGGTCCGCCGCCGCGACCCGGCCGGGATCGTCCGTGACCTCGACCTGCACATCCAGCCCGGCCTGCTCCGCCGCCGCCGCCAGGGCACGGCGCGCAGAGGCGAGATTGCCGCTGCCGCAATCCACCACCGCGACGCGCATCATCCAAGCTGCCCGATCAGCGAGGCGTTCAGGTCGGCGCGGGCGTGCAGCAGCCGGGCCAGGGCGCTGTCCACGTCCCGGGCCGCCAGCACGTGGGTGAGCAGGTAGCCGCGCCGCTCCAGCGACCAGCGCACCGCGTCGCGCCCGAGCAGGCCCGCGAGCACGCCGAACGCCAGGCCGAACACCGCGCCCAGACCCGGCGGCAGCAGGACCAGGACCAGCATGACCGCCGCGCCGAACAGCACCGCCGGCACCCAGGCATGGTGCCACAGCAGCCAGAACGGGCCGAAGGCCGCGGCACCCCAGCTCCAGCCTTCCAGCAGCAGGACCGGCGGGCAATCCAGCTTGAGGTGCGCGGTGTAGCTTTTCATAGGGCGCCCTTGGTGGACGGGATGACGCCCGACGCGCGCGGATCAGCCTCCGTGGCCGCGCGCAGGGCGCGGGCCACCGCCTTGAAGCATGCCTCCGCCACGTGATGCGCGTTGCGGCCGGCCTGCTGGGTGACGTGCAGCGTCATGAGGGCGTTCATCGCCAGCGCGCGGAAGAACTCCTCGAACAGCTCGGTGTCCATCTCGCCGATCTTGTCGCGCTCGAACGCGACGGACCAGGCGAGGAAGGGCCGGCCCGACAGGTCGAGCGCCGCGCCGACCAGCGCCTCGTCCATCGGCACGACGGCGTTGCCGTAGCGCCGGATGCCGCGCTTGTCGCCGACCGCCCGGGCCAGCGCCTGCCCCAGCACGATGCCGACGTCCTCCGTCGTGTGGTGGAAGTCGATGTGCAGGTCGCCCTGCGCCCGCACGGTGAGGTCGATCAGCGCGTGGCGGGCGAAGGCGGTCAGCATGTGGTCCATGAAGCCGATGCCGGTCGCGACCTCGGCCTGGCCGCTGCCGTCCAGGTCCAGCCGGACGGTGATGTCGGTCTCGGAGGTCGTGCGGGTGATCTCAGCGGTGCGGGCCATGCGCGCCTGATAGCGCAAACCGCATCGCGGGCAAACCGAGATCAGGGTGCCCCGGCCCAAGTTGCCTATATCTTGTGCAGGCCGGGCGCGAACCCCATTTGGGCGGCATCATGGAAAACTCATCCCCTCACGATCCCGTCGGCTGGCACGGGACCACCATCCTCTGCGTCCGACGCGGCGGCCGGGTCGCCATGGCCGGAGACGGCCAGGTGACGCTGGGCCAGACCGTCATCAAGGGCAACGCGCGCAAGGTCCGGCGCATCGGCGCCGGCGGCAGCGTGCTCGCCGGGTTCGCCGGCGCGACGGCAGACGCTTTCACCCTGCTCGAACGGCTGGAGGCCAAGCTCGAACGCTTCCCGTCCCAGCTTGAGCGCGCCTGCGTCGAGCTGGCGAAGGACTGGCGCACCGACCGCTACCTGCGCCGGCTGGAGGCGATGATGGCGGTCGCCGACGAGGTGCACAGCTACACCCTCACCGGCAACGGCGACGTGCTGGAGCCGGAGGACGGCGTGATCGCCATCGGCTCCGGCGGCAACTTCGCCCTGGCGGCGGCGCGGGCGCTGCTGTCGGTGGAGGGGCTGGAGGCGGAGGAGGTGGCGCGCCGGGCCATGGGCATCGCCGCCGACATCTGCGTCTACACCAACCACTCCCTGATCGTGGAGACCCTGTGATGGACGTGCCGACCTATTCCCCGCGGGAGATCGTGGGCGAGCTTGACCGCTTCATCGTGGGCCAGCAGGACGCCAAGCGCGCGGTGGCCATCGCGCTCCGCAACCGCTGGCGCCGGCAGCAATTGCCCGAGGGCATCCGGGACGAGGTGGTGCCGAAGAACATCCTGATGATCGGGCCGACCGGCTGCGGCAAGACCGAGATCGCGCGCCGCCTGGCCAAGCTCGCGCAGGCGCCGTTCATCAAGGTGGAGGCGACGAAGTTCACCGAGGTCGGCTATGTCGGCCGCGACGTGGACAGCATCGTGCGCGACCTGGTGGAGGCCAGCATCGCCATGCTGCGCGACGCGGGCCGCAAGGACGTGCAGGCGAAGGCGGAGCTGGCGGCGGAGGACCGGCTGGTCACGGCGCTCGTGGGGGAGGGGGCCAGCGCCGACACGCGCGGCAAGTTCCGCAAGATGCTGCGCTCCGGCGAGCTGGAGGACAAGGAGGTCGAGATCGCCGTAGCCGACGCCGGTCCGTCGATCGGGCAGATGGACATCCCCGGCATGGCGCCGGGCCAGATGGCCAACCTCGGCGAGATGATGAAGGGCATGTTCGCCCGGCCGCCGCAACGCAAGCGCATGACGGTCTCCGCGGCCCGCGTGGCGCTCGGGCGGGAAGAGGGCGACCGCCTGCTGGACAACGACCAGCTCACCAAGGACGCGGTGCACCATGCCGAGCAGAACGGCATCGTGTTCCTGGACGAGATCGACAAGGTCTGCGCCCGGTCGAGCGAGGGCGGCTTCCGCGGCGGCGACGTGTCGCGGGAAGGTGTCCAGCGCGACCTGCTGCCGCTGATCGAGGGCACCACCGTCAGCACGAAGTACGGCCCGGTGAAGACCGACCACGTCCTGTTCATCGCGTCCGGCGCCTTCCACCTCGCCAAGCCGTCGGACCTGCTGCCGGAGCTGCAGGGCAGGCTGCCGATCCGGGTCGAGCTGGCGCCGCTGTCGCGCGCCGACCTGCGCCGCATCCTGACCGAGCCGGAGCACAGCCTGCTGAAGCAGTACTCCGCGCTGCTGGAGACGGAGGCGGTGACGCTCGACTTCACCCCGGGCGCGGTCGATGCGCTGGCGGAGCTGGCGGCCGACATCAACGACCGCGTGGAGAACATCGGCGCGCGCCGGCTGGCGACGGTGCTGGAGAAGCTCCTGGAGGAGATCAGCTTCACCGCCACGGATCGCGGCGGCGAGCTCGTGACCGTCGATGCCGGCTACGTGAACGAGCGTGTGGCGCCGCTCGCCGCGAAGGGCGACCTCAGCCGGTTCATCCTGTAACGGCCGGCGCCTCTCCGCCAGGGTGAAACGGCGGCCCCGTCTCCGACCTCCGGAGACGGGGCCTTTCGTTGCTGCCATGCCATGGGGACGTCTTTGGTTCGGCGATGGTGTAGCTTTCACCGCCGGGCATTCCATCTCAGCACCATGCCAGATCCGTTCGTCCGCCCAGAAGACCCGTCCGCCGCCGCCGCCGTCGCCGCCATCGGCGAGGAGCTGGAGGTGTTCGACGACTGGATGGACCGCTACCAGTACATCATCGAACTCGGCCGCAAGCTGCCGCCGTTCCCCGCGGATTGGCAGGACGATGCCCACCGGGTGCCGGGCTGCCAGAGCCAGGTCTGGATGGAGGCGGTCGTCCAGGATGGCCGCATGATGCTGGCCGGCGCCTCCGACGCGGCGATCGTCTCGGGCCTCGTGGCGCTGCTGCTGCGCGTCTACAGTGGCCGGCCGCCGACGGAGGTGCTGGCGACGGACCCCGTGTTCCTCAAGGATCTCGGCCTGCTCGAGGCGCTGTCCACCAACCGCGGCAACGGCATCGCCGCCATGGCCCGGCGCATCCGCGACGCGGCGAAAGCCTGCGCAGTCACGGCCTGATCGGCGGCGCGGGGCCTGGACGGTGGCGCGGGACGGGCTGCGCGTCGGCCTGTTCCTGGCGGCGTTCTTCGCAGCGGGCGCGATCACGACGGCCTACCTTCCGGTGTGGTTCGCCGGGCGCGGGCTGAGCAGCGCCGAGATCGGCCAGGTGCTCGGCCTGGGGTCCCTGCTGCGTGTGGCCATGGTGCCGGGCTGGGGATGGGTTGCGGACCGGGTCGGCGGACGGGCCGCGCTGTTCGCAGGCGCAGCCATCGCCGCCGGCAGCGCCGCGCTGCTCCCGGCGGCCTGGGGTTTCGCCGTCATCCTGCTGATCTCCGCCGCGCAGGGCGTGGCCGCCTCGGCGCTGACCCCGCTCACTGACGCCCTGAGCCTCGCTTTGGCCGCGGCCCGGCGGCTCGATTACGGACGCACCCGGGCCTACGGCTCGGTCGCCTACATGGCCGCGACCGCG
>CAHJXG010000009.1 GCA_903644035.1 Rhodospirillales bacterium | reverse complement strand
CGTGGCGGAGTGCCGGCTGATCGAGGGCGCCGTGCTCTGCGGCAACCGGGCGCTGCCGCTGGCGGACCTGCCCGGCGCCGGGGCGGGCCTCGCGGTGATGCGCAAGGCGGACGCGGCGCCGCGCTCCCTTGCCTTCAACGTGCAGGGCTTTCGCATCGCGGTGAACCGCGGCACGGGGGAGATCCGGATCCTGCGCAGCGTCCATGCTGCCGACGCCGGCCGGGTGCTGAACCCCATGCAGTGCCGCGGCCAGGTCGAGGGCGGCGTGGCGCAGGCGCTCGGCGCCGTGCTGCACGAGGCGCTGCGGATCGGCGGCGACGGCGCGGTCGGCAACCCGGCCTTCCGCCACTACCACATCCCCACCTGGGCCGACGTGCCGCGCACCGAGGTGCTGTTCGCCGACACGTCCGACGCCTTCGGGCCGTTGGGCGCCAAGTCCATGAGCGAAAGCCCGTTCAACCCGGTCGGCCCGGCGATGGCCAACGCGCTGGCGGACGCGACCGGCCTGCGCTTCACCGCCCCGCCCTTCACCGCGGACCGGGTCTGGGCGGCGCTTGCGGCCGAGGACGCCCCGGTCTGAACGTCGCGGCCTGAACGTTGCGGCGGCTAGGCGGTGGCGCGGATGTTCATGTAGGCGCTGCCGCTCCCGGCGTCCGTGCCGAACGACACGGCGAGCCGCCCGCTCGCCAGGTCGGACTGGGTGAGGCCCGCCAGCGTCAACAGCACATCCGGCTTGCCCGCAGCCTGCGCCGTCAGCGTCAGGCCGGTGGCCCCGACGGCGCCGGCGCCGTCCCTCCAGCCAAGCCGGAAGTCGTCCTGTCCCACGCCCCACAGCGTCACGGCGTCGGCGGCGTTGAGGTTCACCACCGTGCTCCAGGTCGTCGCCGTGGCGCCGCGCTCATCCACGAAGAAGGTGTCCGTGCCGCTGCCGCCGGTCAGGAAGTTCGACCCGGTGCCCCCGTCCAGCACGTTGGTGCCGCTGCTGACCGCGATGGCATCCTGCCCGGCCCCGCTGTGGATGAACCAGTTCGGCGTCAGGGCCGTGACGTTCAGGCTGTCAGGGGTGACGTTGATGTACTGCTGCTGCAGCGCGCCGACCGGCCCGGTGTAGGGCTGCCCCTGCGCCGCCAGCGCCTGGCCCGTCGTGGTGTCCACGGCGCCCAGCACCGGCGCGCCGATCAGCTGCTGCTCGGCCAGGTCGGCAATCGCCTGATGCCCGGTCTCGGTCGGGTGCACCGAGTCCCAGAACAGGTATTGGTCCTGGGCCGCTGCCCCGGTGGCCGCGAGGGTGCCGCTGCTGGCGCTGGTGGTGCTGCCGCTCCACACCGGCGCGGACACGTTCGTGAGGCCGTAGGCCGCCGGGTTGGCGATCGCGGTGTTCAGCAGGCTGTTGACGCCCACCACCTCGATGCGGGCCGTGCCGGTGCTGGCGATGGCGGCAAGCTGGCTGCTCAGCGCCGTGTTGTAGGCGTCGGAGAGCCGTGAGGCCTCGGCGGTGAGCGCCGCGGACGGCGTGTTGCTGCCGTCTGCCATCCCCAGGGTCACGTCTGGCGTCTTGCCGAGATCGGGCACGTCCAACACCAGCAGGGTCTTCGCGCCGCCGCCGATCAGCTGCTGCACGAAGGCGACCTCGTTGGCGACCGCGGCGTTCACGTCGTCGGTCCGCTGCTGCGCGGTCAGGCCGGGCTTGGCGAGGATGGCGAACAGGTCGTTGGAGCCGACCAGCACCGTGTAGAGCGCATCGGCCGCCGGGTTGGGCACCGCGGTCTTGAACTGGCCGTACTGCGCCTGGAGCGAGATCGCCTGGATCGTCAGGTCGCCGCTATTCTGCGGCGTCGACCCGGTCTGGGCGCCGCCATAGGCGAAGTCCGTGCCGCCCGCCAGGCTGGGCGCCAACGTGCCGAGGCCGAGGGCGAGGGACAGGTTCTGCACCCAGGTCGGGCCGTTGCTGAACACCGTGGCGCCGATGCGGCCATATTGCTGCTCGTAGTAGGGCGGCGACACCGGCTGGGACGTGCCCGTCGCCTTTCTGAGGATCGACACGTTGCCGGCGTCGGACAGGCTGTCGCCGAACGCGTAGAGGGCGCTGTAGGCGGCGAGCGCCGGGGTCTGCGGCATGAACGGTATTCCTTCCCTGAGACGTCGATGGGGCGTGAGGACGGCGGCCCGGTGGTGCCCGGGTCGCCTGCAGACCGGGCGCTGCGGTCAGAGGCGGGCCGAGGCGCGGCGGCGGCAAGATGACCGCAAAGACCCGGATTGAACACCCGTGACGGGCATGGCTGCTCCGTCAACCCGGAGCTTGCGTTGCCGCGAGCACAGCCGCCGGGCTGTCCCCAAGGTCGGCCGCCTGCCAGTTGCGCCGCATGGCGAGCAGCTCCACCAACGCCGCCGTGTCCCGGTCGCGGCCCAGCCCGGCCGCCGCGGCCACGCGCCCGTCCTTCACGTAGTAGGCGAGGAACTCCGGCGTGCCGAGGTCGCCGTGGAGCACGACGCCGTCCCAGTCCGCCGCGTGGCCGACGTAGTCGAGGCGCTTCATGTACTGGATGGTCCAGAACACCGGGACGGCGTCGTAGCGGGTTGGCTGGCCCAGCATGTTGAGGGCCGCGACCCGGCCGTGCTGCTCCGCCACGCGCCAGTGCTCGACCCGGATCGGCGCGCCGTCGCCGCGATGGGGGAAGCTCGCGATGTCGCCGGCTGCGTACAGGCCCGGCGCGGCGCGCAGATGGGCATCGACGATGATGCCGCCGTCGTCGCGCCGGGCCAGGCCTTCGGCATAGGACGTGGCGGGCCTGACCCCGAAGCCGATCACGACGAGGTCGGCCGCGATCCGCTCGCCGCTGTCCAGCACCACCGCGGACACCTGCCCCTCTCCCTCCAGCGACGCCACGCCGCGGCCCAGCCGGAACGCCACGCCGTGCCGCTCATGCAGGCCGACGAACGCCCGGCCGACCTGCTCGCCGAGCTGCCTGGCGAAGGGCGCGGCCTCCTTGCCGACCACGGTCACGTCCAGCCCGCGCTCCCGCAGGCTGGCCGCCACCTCCATGCCGATGAAGCTGGCGCCCAGGACCACGGCGCACCGGCTGCGCTCGGCCTGTTCCAGGATCGAGTCGGCGTCGGCGCGGCTGCGCAGGGTGTACACGTGATCCAGACCGGCGCCGGGCAGCGAGGGACGCACGGGCGTGCCGCCGGTCGCCAGCAGGGCCGCGTCGTATTCCACCACGGAGCCGTCCGCGCAGGTGATCCGGCGGGCCTCGGCGTCGATGCGCGTGACCTCCGCCGTGCGCCGCTCGATCCCGTGCCCGCGATAGAAGGCCTGGGTCTGCAGGGGCGACTTCTCGGCGCCTTTCTGGCCGGACAGGGCGTACTTGCTCAGCACGGTCCGGTCGTAGGGGACGCGGTTCGCCGTGTCGAGCATGACGAGCTGGCCCTTGAAGCCGGCCTCCCGCAGGGTCTGCGCCGCCACCGCGCCCGCGCCGCCGGCGCCGACGATGACGAAGCGGCGCCCGTCGGGTGCAGCGGGCGAACTGGCCGGCGTTGGCGCCGGG
>CAHJXG010000008.1 GCA_903644035.1 Rhodospirillales bacterium | reverse complement strand
CCCGCCGCCTCGGCGGCTCCTGCCGCCCCCATCACCGAACGCGCCCGCCCGGCGGCGGCCGGCTTCGCCCCGGTGGCCTGGGCGCGGGCCAACCTGTTCAGCGGCTGGATCTCCACCGCCGTCACCCTGGCGCTGATCTACTTCATCGCGCGCTGGGCCATCGGCTTCTTCGATTGGGCCGTGCTGCACGCCGTCTGGTCGGTGCCGCAGACCGCCGCCGGGCCGGACGCCTCGGCGTGCCGGGACGCGAAGGGCGTCGGCGCCTGCTGGGCGATGATCGGCGACAAGTACCGCTTCATCCTGTTCGGCCGCTACGCCTATGAGGAGCAGTGGCGCCCGGCCATCGTCATCGCCCTGTTCATCGGCCTCTATGCCGTCTCCGCCATGCGCCGGTTCTGGCGCAAGGAGCTGCTGCTGGTCTGGATCGCGGCGCTCACCGCCATCGGCGTGCTGATGTGGGGCGGCGTTCTGGGCCTGGAGTTCGTGCCGCAGGACAGCTGGGGCGGCCTGCCGATCACGCTGATCCTGTCCACCTTCGGCCTGGCGCTGGCCTTTCCGCTCGCGGTGCTGGTGGCACTCGGCCGCCGCTCCACCCAGCTTCCGGCGGTCAAGGCGCTGTGCGTGCTGTACGTGGAGCTGATCCGCGGCGTGCCGCTGATCACCCTGCTGTTCATGGCGAGCGTGATGTTCCCGCTGTTCATGCCGGAGGGCTTCAACCCCGACAAGCTGCTGCGCGCCCAGGTCGCGGTCATCCTGTTCGCTGGCGCCTATCTGGCCGAGGTCGTGCGCGGCGGCCTGCAGTCCCTGCCGCGCGGCCAGTATGAGGCCGCCGACGCGCTGGGCCTGTCCTACTGGAAGAAGACCGGGCTCATCGTCCTGCCGCAGGCGCTGCGCCTGGTGATCCCGCCCTTGGTGAACACGTTCATCGGCTTCTTCAAGGACACCTCGCTCGTCCTCATCATCGGCATCTTCGACCTGCTGACCGCCGGCAAGGTGGCGATCACCGACCCGGTCTGGCAGAGCTACAGCACCGAGCTCTACCTCGTGCTCGCCGCCATCTACTTCGCCTTCTGCTACGTGATGTCCCGCTACAGCCATGGGCTGGAGCAGGAGTTCAGCCGGACCGTCCGGCGCTAGGCCGCCTGCGCTGCAACAAGGCGCGGCCACGAGCTGGCGCCGCCAGGACAGAGGAAACACCATGAGCCAAGCCGCATCCATCGAGCGCCCCCGCACGGACACCACCAACCAGCCCGCGATCCTGCTGGACAAGGTGAACAAGTGGTACGGCGCCATGCATGTCCTGCGCGACGTGACCCTGAGCGTCGGCCAGAAGGAGCGGGTGGTGGTCTGCGGACCCTCCGGCTCCGGCAAATCGACCATGATCCGCTGCATCAACCGCCTGGAAAGCCATCAGGAGGGCCGCATCGTCGTGGACGGCACCGAGCTGACCGACGACCTGCGCGCGCTCGACACCATCCGCCGCGAGGTCGGCATGGTGTTCCAGAGCTTCAACCTGTTCCCGCACCTGACGATCCTGGAGAACTGCACCCTGGCGCCGATCTGGGTGCGCAAGATGCCGAAGGCGGAGGCGGAGGAGCTGGCGATGAGCTACCTGACCCGGGTGAAGATCCCGGAGCAGGCCAAGAAGTATCCGGGCCAGCTCTCCGGCGGCCAGCAGCAGCGCGTCGCCATCGCCCGCGCCCTGTGCATGAAGCCGAAGATCATGCTGTTCGACGAGCCGACCAGCGCGCTCGACCCCGAGATGATCAAGGAGGTGCTCGACACCATGATCGGCCTCGCCCAGGACGGCATGACCATGGTCTGCGTGACGCACGAGATGGGCTTCGCCCGCCAGGTCGCCGACCGCGTGGTGTTCATGGACCGCGGCGAGATCGTCGAGGCCGGGCCGCCGAACGAGGTGTTCGAGAACCCGCAGACCGACCGGCTCAAGCTGTTCCTGAGCCAGATCCTCCGCGGGCACTGAGGGTCATGGCGGCCGGGTGACGCTGGGGCGTCAGGCGCCGGACGTGCTGCGCCTGGACGCGAGGGGTGCGGCCGGGCCGGAGGCGGCGCTTCGGGCCCTGGCGGGGTTGAGCACCCCCACATGTCGCCGGCACCAGGCCCAGCTTGCGGCGGGCCTGGTGCCGGGATGCGTGCTGGTCGAGTGGCTTCAGAACACCTGGCGGAACAGGAAGTAGAGACCGCCCGCCAGCAGCGCCGCCGCCGGCAGGGTCAGCACCCAGGCCATCGCGATGCTGCGCACCGTGCTCCATTGCAGGCCTGACCCGTTGGCTGCCATGGTGCCCGCGACGCCGCTGGACAGTACGTGGGTGGTGGAGACCGGCAGGCCGTAGACATCGGCGGCGCCGATCGTCAGCATCGCCACCAGCTCCGCCGAGGCGCCCTGCCCATAGGTCAGGTGCGTCTTGCCGATCCGCTCGCCCACCGTCACCACGATCCGCTTCCAGCCGATCATCGTGCCGAGGCCCAGCGCCACCGCGACGCCCACCTTCACCCAGAGCGGGATGAACTTCGTGCCGGCGTCAAGCTCGCCCCTCCAGCTCTTGAGGGCGGCGTGCTCGTCGCCGCTGAACGCCATGCCCTGCTTCTCCATCTGCCGCACGGCCTCGGACGCCAGGAACATGTCGTTGCGGACGTTCTGCACCTGCTCCGCCGGCACGTGCTTGATCGCGCCGTAGCCCTGCACCTGCGCCGCCATGTCGTGCGCGAGGCCGGACAGCGCGGCGAACACCTCGGGCTTGTCGAAGCTCTTCTCCTGCACCGCCTGCGTCACCCGGCTCCGCGCCTGGTCGGCCGGCACGGTCTGGTTCTGCGCGCGGGCGGTGAACACGCCCTCCACCCGCTCGGTCGCCTGCATGAAGGCCGGCGTGCTGCTCTCCGGCAGCGCCCGGTTGAGCGCGTAGGCCGTAGGCGCCACGCCGATCAGGATCAGCATGATCAGGCCCATGCCCTTCTGCCCGTCGTTGGAGCCGTGCGCGAAGGACACGCCGGTGCAGGTGAGGATCAGCAGGCCGCGTATCCAGGCCGGCGGCTTGCTGTTGCCGTCCGGCGCCTCGTACAGCTGCTTCGACTTCACCACCGTCTTCATCAGCAGCAGCAGGAGTGCCGCGCAGGTGAAGCCCACCAGGGGGCTGATGAGCAGCGCCTTGAACACGCCTCCCACCTGGCCCCAGTCCACGCCCGAGACGTTCACGTTGGTGCTGAGGAGCTGGTTGGCCAGGCCCACCCCAATGATCGAGCCGATCAGCGTATGGGACGAGCTGGCCGGCAGCCCGAGCGCCCAGGTCCCCAGGTTCCACAGGATCGCCGCGATCAGCAGCGCGAAGATCATCGCATACCCGGCGCCGCTGCCGACCTGCAGGATCAGCTCGACCGGCAGCAGGCTCACCACGGTGAAGGCGACGGCGCCCGAGGAGGTGAGCACGCCGAGGAAGTTGAAGAACCCCGACCAGACCACCGCATACTGCGCCGGCAGGCTGTGGGTGTAGATGACCGTGGCCACGGCGTTCGCCGTGTCGTGGAAGCCGTTGACGAACTCGAACCCCAGCGCGATCAGCAGGGCGAGGCCCAGCAGCACGATGGCGGCGGTGGCCAGCGGCGGCCCGCCGGCCGACGAGATGTCCTGCACCAGGCCCTGCACCACGAAGCCGAGGCCGACGACCAGCAGCCCGAGGACGACGATGGCGACCGAGCCGTGCGGCTTGGCATCGAGGTCAGGGCCGCGGCGCTGGGCAGTGCCCGCGGCGCCCCCGACAGTGTTCATGGTGGCGTCTGACATCGGCGAGTTCCCACAAGATTTCGCGGGACCCTAGCCAACCAGCAAACCCAATCCACGACAGCTCTATGACATTTCTTAAAACTCGATCACGAACCTGGGAGGCGCCGCCCCGGTGTCGTCCGGGGCGGCGCCGGCACGCTCAGTAGCGGTACAGCTCGTGCTTGAACGGGCCGGACACGCCGGCGCCGATATACTCCGCCTGCTTCGGCGTCAGCTTGGTCAGCGCCGCCCCGACCTTCGCGAGGTGAAGCGCCGCGACCTTCTCGTCGAGCTGCTTCGGCAGGGTGTACACCTGGTTCTGATATTTGCCCGCCGGCGCCGTCCACAGCTCGATCTGCGCCAGCACCTGGTTGGTGAAGGAGGCGGACATCACGAAGCTCGGGTGCCCCGTGGCGTTGCCGAGGTTCACGAGGCGCCCCTCGCTCAAGACGATCAGCCGCTTGCCGTCGGGGAACACGACCTCGTCCACCTGCGGCTTCACGTTCTCCCAGCGGAAGTTGCGGAGGCCCTCGATCTGGATCTCGCTGTCGAAGTGGCCGATGTTGCAGACGATGGCGCGGTTCTTCATGGCGCGCATGTGGTCCACGGTCAGCACGTCGATGTTGCCCGTCGCCGTCACGAAGATGTCGCCGCGCGGCGCCGCGTCCTCCATCGTCACGACCTCAAAGCCCTCCATCGCCGCCTGCAGCGCACAGATCGGGTCCACCTCGGTCACCAGGACCCGGCAGCCGCCGTTCTTCAGGCTCGCCGCCGACCCCTTGCCCACGTCGCCATAGCCGGCCACGACGGCGACCTTGCCGGCCATCATCACGTCGGTGCCCCGGCGGATCGCGTCGACCAGGCTTTCCTTGCAGCCGTACAGGTTGTCGAACTTCGACTTCGTGACGCTGTCGTTCACGTTGATCGCGGGCACCTTGAGCGTGCCGGCCTTCGCCATCTCCCACAGCCGGTGCACGCCGGTGGTGGTCTCCTCGCTCAGGCCCTTGATGCCGGGCAGCAGGTCCGGGTGGTTCTCGTGGATCAGCTTGGTGAGGTCGCCGCCATCGTCCAGGATCATGTTGGGCGTCCAGCCGTCGGGGCCGCGCACCGTCGCCTCGATGCAGTCCCAGAACTCCTGCTCGTTCATGCCCTTCCAGGCGAACACCGGGGTGCCTGCGACGGCGACCGCGGCGGCGGCGTGGTCCTGGGTCGAGAAGATGTTGCAGGACGACCAGCGCACGGTCGCGCCCAGCGCCGTCAGCGTCTCGATCAGCACGGCGGTCTGGATGGTCATGTGCAGGCTGCCGACGATGCGCGCGCCGGCCAGCGGCTTCGAGGCGCCATACTCGGCGCGAAGCGCCATGAGGCCGGGCATCTCGTCCTCGGCCATCAGGATCTCCTTGCGGCCCCATTCGGCGAGCGTGATATCGCGGACCTTGTAGTCGTGGGGGATGTTCACGTCGGGCATGGCTACGGCTCCTGATTTGCGCGGCGGTATATAAGGATATCTTTAACTGTGCAATGCGGGCCGGCGCAACCCGGGATGAGTGGACCGGCAGGGCGACCATGCTATGGTGCGGGACGATGGTTGCAGTCGCGAAGATCCCTGTGCGGATGACGGTCGATGAGTTCCTGGATTGGGACTCAGGCGACGGCTTGACGTGGCAGCTTGTCGATGGCGAGCCGCAGGCCATGGCACCGGCCAAGATCACCCATGCGGCTTTGCAAGGTGAATTGGCTGGCTTGATCCGGAATCACCTGATTGCGCAGGGCAGCCCTTGTTCAGTCCTGGTAACGCCTGGCGTGACCCCGCATATGCGGGGCCGCTCCAACATGCGCGTTCCTGATCTCGCCGTGAGATGCAGCGAGCCTCAGGTGGAAGAGCCTGCTCTGGCTGACCCGGTGCTGCTCATCGAGATTCTTTCACCCAGCAACGAAACGGAAACCTGGTCCAACGTCTGGACTTACATCACTATTCCAAGCCTACGCGAAGTCCTCGTATTGTACAGCCTCAGCATCGGTGCTGAAGTTTTGCGCCGCCACTCAGACGGCACTTGGCCACAGGAACCAGAGACCATCCTGGACGGCGACCTGATCCTGGAAAGCATCGGCTTCCGCGTGCCGCTCGCGGACATCTACCGCACCACGCGCCTGCGGCGGCCACCCGGCGGGTAGCCGCCGCGCCCGTCAGGTGTTCATCGCGTCGAAGAAGTCCTGGTTGGTCTTGCTGTACTTCAGCTTGTCCAGCAGGAAATCCATCGCGTCCGTCATGCCCATCGGACCCAGGATGCGGCGCAGCACCCACATCTTCGACAATGTGCCGCGCTCCACCAGCAGCTCCTCCTTGCGGGTGCCGGACTTGGTGATGTCGATGGCGGGGAAGGTGCGCTTGTCCGAGAGCTTGCGGTCCAGGATGATCTCGGAGTTGCCGGTGCCCTTGAACTCCTCGAAGATCACCTCGTCCATCCGGCTGCCGGTGTCGATCAGGGCGGTGGCGATGATGGTCAGGCTGCCGCCCTCCTCGATGTTGCGGGCGGCGCCGAAGAACCGCTTCGGCCGCTGCAACGCGTTCGCGTCCACGCCGCCGGTCAGCACCTTGCCCGAGGACGGCACCACCGTGTTGTAGGCGCGCGCCAGCCGGGTGATGCTGTCGAGCAGGATCACCACGTCGCGCTTGTGCTCGACCAGGCGCTTGGCCTTTTCCAGCACCATTTCCGTCACTGCGACATGCCGGGTCGCCGGCTCGTCGAAGGTGCTGGCGACGACCTCGCCCTTCACCGTGCGGGACATGTCGGTGACTTCCTCCGGCCGCTCGTCGATCAGCAGCACGATCAGGAAGATCTCGGGATGGTTGGCGGAGATGGCGGTGGCGATGTTCTGCAGCATCACCGTCTTGCCGGTGCGCGGCGGCGCCACGATCAGCGCGCGCTGGCCCATGCCGATGGGCGCGATCAGGTCGATGACCCGCGGCGTCATGTCCTTGCCCGGCCCCTTGGCGACCGACTGGAAGTTCTCGACCTCCATCTTCAGCTTGCGGTCGGGATACAGCGGCGTGAGGTTGTCGAAGTTGATGCGGTGGCGCACCGCGTCCGGCGGCTCGAAGTTGATCGTGTTGACCTTGAGCAGGGCGAAGTAGCGCTCGCCGTCCCGGGGCGCGCGGATCTGCCCTTCCACCGTGTCGCCGGTGCGGAGCGCGAAGCGGCGGACCTGGTTCGGGCTGATGTAGATGTCATCCGGACCCGGCAGGAAATTGGCCTGGGCGCTGCGCAGGTAGCCGAAGCCGTCCGGCAGGATCTCCAGCGTGCCTTCGCCGTAGATCGCCTGGTCGTTGTCGGCGAAGTTCTTGAGGATCGCCACCATCATGTCCTGCTTGCGCAGCGACGAGGCGTTCTCGACCTGGAGGGATTCGGCGAAGCTCAGGAGGTCGGCCGGGGATTTGGCCTTGAGTTCGGCGAGGTGCATGAGGCTGCCTCAGTGTATGTAGATGTGCGGGACGGGACATCGTGCCGGCCGGAGTCCGCGGGTGCGGTGGCAGGCATCATCCCGAAGTTTGGAAAACCGGGCCCAAAAGCCGCAAGTTCGTGGTGTGGCGACGCCGGGACTGTCCCACGCCGCCGTATCCCAGTTGGCATCGGCAACTCACGGCGTCAAGCGATTTCCGCGTGCCCCGTCAGAAAGGCTTCACGATGACCATGACGACGGCGACGATCATCAGCAGCGTCGGCACCTCGTTCGCATAGCGGAAGTAGCGGTGCGGCTTCTGGTTGCGGTCTTCCAGGAAGTCCCGGCGCCACTTGCCGGCCGCCCCCTGGAACCCGGTCATCAGGAACACGGCGGCAAACTTCACGTGCCACCAGTTGAACGGCGACCAGGCGACCACGCCGGGCGTCAGCACCAGCAGCAGCCCGAAGAACCAGGTGCTCAACATGGCCGGCAGCATGATCTGCTTCAGCAGGCGGCGCTCCATCACCTTGAACCGCTCGCTTTCTGTCGAGCCGCGCGCCACCCCGCAGTGATAGACGAACAGCCGCGGCAGGTAGAACAGCCCGGCCATCCAGGCGATCAGCGAGATGACATGCAGCGCCTTGGTCCAGAGATAGACGTGCGCCAGCACGGCGATGGTCATGCGGCGGCGCGCATGGCGGCCCGGAACAGCGGCGGCAGCTCGGAGAGCGCCCGGATCGGATGCGCGCCCGCGGCCCGCAGCGTCTCGCCGGGTCCGTGCGGGTCAAGCCCGATGCACGCCATGCCCGCC
>CAHJXG010000007.1 GCA_903644035.1 Rhodospirillales bacterium | reverse complement strand
GTTCGGGTCCGCCTCCGCCGCCGCAAAGGCGGTCGCGGCGTCGGCGCCCGGCGGGAGTGCCACCGTCGCGCGCAGCTTTCCCATCACCTGCACCGCAAGCGTGACCGTCTCCACCGCAAGCAGGTCCGGGTCCGCCTCCGGCCAGGGCTGGTCGCACACCAAGGCCGGGCCGGGATCGAGCATCCACCGCATCTCCTCCGCCAGATGCGGCGCCATGGGCGCGAGCAACCGGGCCATGGTCATGGCGGCCTCGTGCCGTGCCCAGGCCAGGCCATCCTCCGCGCCGGCACGCTCCGCCTCCCCCATCGCCGATGCCAGCTCGTACAGCCGTGCGACCGCGAGGTTGAAGGCAAACGTCTCCAACGCCTCCGTCACCGCCGCGATCGTGCGGTGGGTGGCCCGGCGCAGCGCCGTCGCCGCCGGCCCCATGCTGTCCGGCATCTCCGATGGGCAGGGCACCCGCGCCACGCCCGCCGCCAGGCGGTGCGCCCGCTGAATGAAGCGCGACGCGCCGGCGACCCCGCTCTCGGTCCACTCGATGTCCCGGTCCGGCGGGTTGTCCGACAGGATGAACCAGCGGGCGGTGTCGGCGCCGAAGCGGGCGATGATGGCCGCGGGATCGACGGTGTTGCGCTTCGACTTCGACATCGCCTCGATCCGCCCCACCGTCACCGGCTCCTGCGTCTCGACATGCCGGGCGGTGCCGTCGGGCTGGCGGTCCACCTGCTCCGGATACAGCCAGCGCCCGTCGGCGCCCTTGTAGCTCTCATGCGTGACCATGCCCTGGGTGAACAGCCCGGCGAACGGCTCCTCGACGCCGACATGGCCCGTCGCCCGCATCGCCCGCACGAAGAAGCGCGAGTAGAGCAGATGCAGGATCGCATGCTCGATCCCGCCGATGTACTGGTCCACCGGCAGCCAATGGTCCGCCGCCGCCCGCACCACCGGCACGGCGGCGCCGGGGCTGCAGAAGCGGGCAAAGTACCAGGAGCTGTCCACGAAGGTGTCGCAGGTGTCGGTCTCCCGCCGCGCCGCAGCGCCGCATTGCGGGCAGGCCACGTGCTTCCACGTCGGATGGTGGTCGAGCGGGTTGCCCGGCCGGTCGAAGCGCACATCCTCCGGCAGCCGCACCGGCAGGTCCGCGTCCGGCACCGGCACGGCGCCGCAGCCGGCACAGTGGATCACCGGGATCGGGCAGCCCCAGTACCGCTGGCGACTCACGCCCCAGTCCCGCAACCGCCAGTTCACCACGCCGGTCCCGGCCCCGGCCCGCTCCAGCGCCTCAATGGCCGCGCGCCGGGCGGCCGTGGTGTCGAGGCCGTCCAGAAAAGCTGAGTTGATCATCACCCCGGGTCCGTCATAGGCGGCGGCGCCCACGGCGAAGCCCTCCGCCGGCTCGCCCGGCGGCAGCACGACGGCAGGGGTCGCGAGGCCGTACTTGCGGGCGAAGTCGAGGTCGCGCTGGTCACCGGCGGGGCAGCCGAAGATCGCGCCCGTCCCGTACTCCATCAGCACGAAGTTCGCGATCCACACCGGGAAGCTCTCGCCCGGCATCAGCGGATGGCCGACGCGGAGGCCGGTGTCGAAGCCCTGCTTCTCCGCCGACTCGATCACCGCCTCGCTGGTGCCCATGCTGCGGCACTGCGCCACGAAGGCCGCCGCCGCCGGGCTGCGCGCCGCGACGGCGGCCGATACCGGGTGCTCCGGCGCCAGCGCCACGAACGACATGCCGAACAGCGTGTCCGGCCGGGTGGTGAAGACCTCGATCTCCGACTCGGTTTCGGCGTCGGGCGGGGCGATCAGGGGGAAGCGCACCCGGGCACCCTCGCTGCGCCCGATCCAGCGGGCCTGCATGGTCCGCACCCGCTCCGGCCAGCGGTCCATCCCGTCGAGCGCCGCCAGCAGCTCCGGCGCGTACTGGGTGATGCGCAGGAACCATTGGGACAGCTGCCGCTTCTCCACCGTGGCGCCGGAGCGCCAGCCGCGGCCGTCGATGACCTGCTCGTTGGCCAGCACGGTGCCGTCCACCGGGTCCCAGTTGACCCAGCTTTCCTTGCGCTCCACGAGGCCGGCCCGCATGAAGTCCAGGAACAGCTTCTGCTGATGCCCGTAATACTCCGGGTCGCAGGTCGCGAACTCGCGCGTCCAGTCGATGGACAGGCCCATGCGCTTCAGCTCGGTGCGCATCGCCTCGATGTTGGCGCGCGTCCATTCGGCCGGATGCACGCCCCGCTCCCGCGCCGCGTTCTCCGCCGGCAGGCCGAAGGCGTCCCAGCCCATCGGGTGCAGCACCGAGCAGCCGCGGGCGCGCTTGTAGCGGGCGACCACGTCGCCCAGCGTGTAGTTGCGCACGTGGCCCATGTGGATGTTCCCGCTCGGATACGGGAACATCTCCAGCACATAGTATTTCGGCCGGCCGTCGGTCGGCACGTCCGCCACGCGGAAGCATCCGGCCGCGTCCCACGCCTGCTGCCAGCGCGGCTCGGCGGCGCGGAAGTCGTAGCTCAGCCCATCGGTGGCGGGCGTGTCATTCATGGAAGGTGCAGCCTATCCTCGACAACGGCGATCAGCGGCGCGTCAGGAGCCGGCCACCTGCGACCGCAGCTCCCGCGCCCGGGCCAGGACCTTGTTCTCGATCTCGCTCGTGGTTACGGGGCTGACGGGCTGGTCGACCCACTGCCCGCCCTGCGCCACCTGCCGGAAGATCGAGACCCTGACTCCATCGGCGCGAAGCTGGCGTCCGAGGATGTAGGCCGTCGCCTTGAACCGCTCGTTGCCGCCCGTGGGCGGCTGGTACCAGTCGGTGATGATCACGCCCCCGAACGGGTCCGCGGACGACAGCGGCATGAACGCCAGCGTATCCAGCGCCCCGCGCCAGAGATAGGCGTTGACGCCCAGCGCCCCGCTCTCCTGCGCCGGGGCGGAGCCGGCCGCGCCCTTGCCGATGCCGATGGCCAGGCCCTGCTCCCCGAACAGCTTGCCCTGGTCGCCGCCCTTGGTGCGGTAATCCTGATACTCGTCCTCCGCCACCCCGCGCAGCTTCGCCGGGCCGCAGGCGGCCAGCCCGAGGACCGCGATCAGAGCGAGAGCCGTTGAAACCGTGCGCTGCGACATAAGGAACCCACCCGAAAACCGCGCCAGGGGCGCCACGCCGTGTCATAGCCCGGCCACGCCGCAGCGCCAAGCCGGACGGCGGGCGTCGGCACGCGCCAAAACGCAGAAGGGGCGGTGGTTGCCCACCGCCCCTCCCGCCCGCTGGTTTGCGTGGCTTACCAGCTGAAGCCGGTGCCGACCGCGAAGACCTGCGCCGTGACCTTGTTGCTGAAGGCGTTGCCGCCTGGCGACGCAGCGCTGACACCCTGGCCGGTGATGAAGTTGTAGCCGTTCTGCTTGCGCTCGCCGTAGAGGTAGGAGGCGAACAGCGACAGGCCCGGCGCCAGGGAGTAGGTCGCGCCCGCGGCGATGCCCTGCTCCTTGCGGATGCGGCCGAAGTAGGCGTTGGCGACGTCGCCCGCGGACTTGTTGTAGAGGTAGTGCGCGCCGAAGATGACCGGCCCGGCCGTGTAGGAGGCGCCGATCAGCAGCGACTCGCCGTCCGGCAGCCCCTTCGGGACCAACGCGCCGACCGCGCCGTTGTAGCGGCCGAACTGATACTTGCCGCCGACGCTGAGGCCGCCAAAGGTCAGGGCGAGGCCGAAGTCGCCGACGCTCAGGCCGTCATAGTTCGGACGGGTCCCGCCCGCAGCCAGCGGGTTGTTGTTGAACGCCAGGCCGGAGTTGTCGAGCACGTGCCCGCCGCCGATGTAGCCGCCGGTGGCGGCGATGCCGAAGGCGCCGAACGTGCCGCGGTAGCGCAGCAGCGCGTCCACCGTGTTCCTGCGGCGTGCGCTCTCGCCATTGACCGGCGAGGACGACAGACGGTCGCAGCCCGGGCCGGACACGCCCTGGCCGTTCGCGCCGGTGGCCGTGGTGAAAGCGCCGTTCGAGTTGACGAAGTTGGTGCCGAGCGAGCTTGAACCGTTGCAGGCATTGACGAGCAGGACGTTGCCGGTGTCCGGCTCGAACGACACGCCGAAGTCGAAGCCGTAGAGCTGCGGCGACAGGTAGATCGCCTTGGTCGTCGTGTAGTAGCTGCCGTTGTCGGCGAACGGCCAGGTGAGCTGGGTGTTCTGTGCCGCCAGGGCGCCGACGTCGCCGTTGAAGCCGCCGTCGTTGAAGTTCTCGAAGTTGCCGGTCATGTAAAGGCTGCTCGGCTGGTCGGTCGAGCCGAGGCGGATGGTGCCGAGCTGATCGGTGCCGATGTAGCCCCACTCACGACGGAAGTACAGGCCGGAGCGGGCGCGGTTCTGGTTCCCGATGCTGCCGTAGACGCCGCCGCCGGCGCCGGAACCCTGGTCCTGCCGGATTTCCATGCTGGCGCCGTACTTCAGGCCGTTCGAGGCGACGCCGTCGAAGCCGGGATACAGGCGCCCGTAGTTGCCGAACTTGTAGCTCGCCTGCTTGTTGGTCCCGGTCAGCGTGCCCTGCCCGGCGGCGTTCACCGTCCCGGTCGCGCTGCCGGCCGCGTTGTTGTTCGCGTCGCGGTCGACGACGATGCCGCCGTAGAACCGGAACCGGCCGTTCAGGCGGACCGTCACGGTGCCCGGCGGCGGATACGACTGGGCGTCCGCCACGGTGGCCACCCCCATCGAGGCGCCCAGTGCGGCCACGGTGGCCAGCAGGAGCTTACGCATTCAACTTCTCCCTAAAACGCCGATCGCCGGCACAGATTAACAGCCCCGACCGAACTCCAGCCGATCACCGCCAGGGCGGGTCAAGAGCGGAGGCGGCACGACCTGCACACACTATTGCCGGGCTCGCCGTTTGTCGCAATTGCTGAGATGAACGACTCATGGCAACCGCGAAACACTGTGGCGGTTCAGCCACATTCCCTGGCGTCGCCGTCCGGCAGCAGCGCCGCGATCGCCCCCGCCCCGCCGCAC
>CAHJXG010000006.1 GCA_903644035.1 Rhodospirillales bacterium | reverse complement strand
TCGCCGCCCGGCACCGGTCGGGACGCATCGTGATCGAGGTCGCCGACGACGGCGGCGGCATCAACCGCCCGCGCGTGCGGGCCAGCGCGGTGGCGAAGGGCCTCATCGCCCCCGACGCCGTGCTGAGCGACGAGGAGACCGACAACCTCATCTTCCTGCCGGGCTTCTCGACGGCCGAGACCGTCTCCGACATCTCCGGCCGGGGCGTCGGCATGGACGTGGTGAAGCGTTCGATCCAGGCGCTGGGGGGCCGCATCGCGATCACCTCGCGGCCGGGCCAGGGGTCCACCTTCACCATGAGCCTGCCGCTCACGCTGGCGGTGCTGGACGGCATGGTCGTGTCGGTGGGCGGGCAGACGCTGGTGGCGCCGCTCACCGCGATCATCGAGACGCTGCAGCCCCGGGCCGGCGACGTGCACAGCCTGGGCGGCGGCGCCATGGTGATCGCGATCCGCGGCACCTACATCCCGCTCGTGGACGTCGGCGTGGCGCTCGGCTTTCGGGCCGAGCCGCTGGACCCCGCCCGTGGCGTCACCCTGCTGATCGAGAGCGAAGGCGGCGCCCGCGCCGCCCTGCTGGTGGATGCGATCCAGGGCCAGCGCCAGGTCGTCATCAAGAGCCTCGAAGCCAACTACCGCCGCGTGCCCGGCGTCGCAGCTGCGACCATCCTGGGCGACGGCCGCGTGGCGCTCATTCTCGACGTGGACGCCGTCGTCACCGCCTCCCGCGGCTCCGCCGGACGGCCCCCCGAGTTCACCCTAGCAGCAGGTCCCGCTCATGCATGACACGACCCACCCCACGCACGCGACGGCGCGCCGTGAGCTGATCGCATTCCGCGTCGGTCCCCAGGAGTTCTGCGTGGACATCATGGCGGTGCGCGAGATCAGGGGCTGGACGCCCGCGACGCCCCTGCCCCATGCGCCCGCATACATACGGGGCGTGGTCAACCTGCGCGGCGCGGTGCTGCCCGTCGTGGATCTCGGGGCGCGCCTCGGCCTGCCGCCGTCGGAGCCGACGCAGCGGCACGCCATCATCGTCGCCCAGGTCAACCAGCAGGTCATCGGCCTGCTGGTGGACGCGGTCTCCGACATCCTGACCGTCGGCGACGACGCGATCCAGCCGCCGCCGGACGTCGCGTCCGAGCGCGTGCGCGCCTTCGTGCGCGGGCTTCTGGCGATCGAGGGACGCCTGGTCAGCCTGGTCTCGCTGGACCACGTCCTGCCCGCGCAGGAGCTGGACGCAGCATGAGCGCCACCCTGTCAAGGACGGACAGCGCGCGGCCAGGCAGCGACCGCCCGCTCGTGGACGGGGAGTTCCCCCTGACCCTCGAGGACTTCCGCGCCGTCGCGGCGATGCTGCACGCCGACGCCGGCATCGCCCTGTCGGAGGCGAAGGCGACCCTGGTCTACTCGCGCCTCGCCAAGCGCCTGAGGGCGCTCGGCCTGGGCAGCTTCCGGGAGTACTGCGCCCTGGTCGCGGCGCCGGCCGGAGGCGAGGAACGCCGCCAGATGCTGACGGCGCTCACGACCAACGTCACGCGCTTCTTCCGCGAGCCGCATCATTTCGAGCACCTGAAGGCGACGGTCCTGCCGGCGCTGCTGAAGGAGGCGCGGCAAGGCGGGCGGGTCCGGCTGTGGTCGGCCGCGTGCTCCACCGGGCAGGAGCCTTACTCCATCGCGCTGACGATCCTGTCCCTGATGCCGGACGCGGCCGGGCTCGACATCAGGATCCTCGCCACGGACATCGACCCGGTCGTGCTCGTCGCGGGCCGCGCCGGCGTCTACGACGAGGCCAGCATCGCGGCCGTCCCGCCCGACCTGCGCCAGCGCTGGTTCACGCGCGCGTCCGAGGGCGAGGACAGGGAGGGGTGGCGCGTGGCCGAGGAGGCGCGCCGGCTCGTGGCGTTCCGCGAGCTGAACCTGATCGGCGCCTGGCCGATGAAGGGCCGCTTCCACGCCATCATGTGCCGCAACGTGGTCATCTACTTCGAGGAGGAGACCCAGGCCAAGGTGTGGAACCGCTTCATGCCCTTGGTCGAGCCGGGCGGCCATCTCTACATCGGCCACTCCGAGCGCCTGACCGGCGAGGCCGTGCGGCATTTCGAGAGCGCCGGCATCACGACATACCGCCGCCGCCCGGGGGGCCGGCCGTGATCCGCGCCCTCATCGTGGACGACTCCGCCACCATGCGCGGCCTCATCACGGCGGCGCTGCGGCGCGATCCCGGCATCGAGGTCGTGGGCCAGGCCAACTGCGCCGCAGAGGCTCGGCAGGCGATCAAGGCGCTGAGCCCGGACGTGGTCACGCTCGACATCGAGATGCCGGCCATGAACGGCCTTGAGTTCCTCGAGAAGATCATGCGCCTTCGGCCCATGCCGGTGGTCATGGTGTCCACCCTGACCAGCCGCGGCGCGGACGCGACGCTGCAGGCGCTCGAGCTTGGCGCGTTCGACTGCGTGGCCAAGCCGTCCGTGGCGGGCCTCCATGCCTTTGACGACCTGGCCGCGACGGTGCGGGCGGCGGCCCACGCCCGGGTTCGCCCTCGGCTCCACCCCATGACGACGCGCCCCGTCCCGACGGCACGGCCGCTGTCCGGGGCGTCGCCGTCCGGGTTCCAGCCCGACGGCCGCGTGCTCGCGATCGGCTCCTCCACCGGGGGCGTCGAGGCGCTGCTCACCATCCTCACGCAGCTGCCCGCCAACTGCCCGCCGACCGTCATCACCCAGCACATGCCGGAAACGTTCACGCGGAGCTTCGCCGAGCGTCTCAACCGCGCCTGCGCGGCCGAGGTCAGCGAGGCGACGGACGGGGCGCCGCTGCTGCCCGGGCACATCTATCTGGCGCCCGGCGGGCCGGCGCACCTGCAGATCACCGGGAGCGGAACCTGGCGATGCCGCCTGCGCACGGGCGACCTGGTCAGCGGGCACAGGCCGTCGGTGGACGTCCTCTTTGAGTCGGTTGCGAAGACGGCGGGGTCCCGCGCTCTCGGCGTGATCCTGACCGGCATGGGACGCGACGGCGCCCAGGGCCTCCTGGCGATGCGACAGGTGGGCGCGCGCACGCTCGGCCAGGATGAGGCGAGCTGCGTCGTCTACGGCATGCCGAAGGTCGCATTCGAGATGCAGGCCGTGGAGAGGCAGGTCCGGCTTGAGGGCATTGCGGCCGAAATCATTGAGCTCACCAATCTTCAGCGCGGGAAGGAATCCTGATGCCCATCGCTTCGTCTCTGCGGGTCCTGATTGTGGACGATCAGCACTCCATGCGCCTGCTCATCCGGGGCGGATTGCAGCAGCTCGGCTTCAAGGATTTCGACGAGGCCGCGGACGGGGAGGACGGCCTTCGCAAGCTCGTCACCACGCCGGCGCACCTGGTCATCTCCGACTTCAACATGCCCAAGCTCGACGGCCTGGGCCTGCTGCGGGCGATCCGGGCGCACCCGCCGACGTCCAAGACGGCCTACATCATGCTGACCGGGCAGGCCGACAAGGACCTCGTGCAGCGCGCCGTCCAGTTCGGGGTCAACAACTACCTCGTGAAGCCGTTCACGGTGGCGACCCTGAAGCAGAAGATCGAGGCCGTGTTTGGGCCGCTGACGTGACGCCGGCCTTCGCAGCGCAGGCGATGCGCGCATCGCCGCCGCCGGACGCCGGGACCGAACGCCGCGTCCATGTGGTGCAGGGCGAGTTCCACGTCACGGGCGACCCGGACGTCATGCTGACCACGATCCTCGGCTCGTGCGTCGCGGCGTGCCTGCGCGATCCCCTGGCCAGGGTGGGCGGCATGAACCATTTCCTGCTGCCTGGAAGCAGCCAGGACGTGGGCACCGGCGCGGACACGGTGCGCTACGGCGTCCATGCCATGGAGCTGCTCGTCAACGGCCTGCTTCGGGAAGGCGCGCGGCGCGAGCGCCTGGAGGCCAAGCTGTTCGGCGGCGCCAGGATGCTTGAGGGCCTCACGGACATCGGCACCCAGAACGCCGAGTTCGCCAAGTACTTCCTGCAACGGGAGCGCATCCCCTTCACGGGCGGGAGCCTGCAGGGCGACCGGGGCCGGCGCGTCCAGTTCTGGCCGGCCTCCGGCCGCGTGCGTCAGATGACCATGGAGCAGGGGGAGGCGACGGTCTTTGCCGCCGAGCGTCGCGCCAAGGTCGCACCCGTTGATGTTGGCTCCGTTGAGCTGTTCTGAGGTGCCAGCGATGCAGGAAGCACCGCCGGGTCACGCCGCGGAGGGACATGCGCCGCCATCCGCAAGCGTCGCCGACATCATGCGTGCCATCGGCCGTGAGGTCGCCGACGCCGGGCAGCGCGCGTGCGACCTCCAGGATGCCCTGAGCGGCTTCGCCCAGGCGCTCGGGCAGCAGGGCCAGGCGATCGAGGCGTTCCAGGCGCTGGACTTCCTGGCCCAGCAGCTCCAGGGCGTGGCGGCGTTCCTGGGCGCCCTCGCGCCGACCTTGCCGGCCTGCTGGGCGGGCGACGCCGCCACGGCGGCCCAGGCGGTCACCATGTCCGACCTGGCGCATCGGCTCGGCCGTCCGCACGAGGCCTCCCGTAGTATGGGAAGTGACGACGTCGGCGCATTCGAACTCTTCGGGGCCGACGGCGCATGAGGTTTCAGCCCGGCTGACCATCCGGTTCCGCCCTGGGCTTGCGCAGGCAGCCGCGGGGTCGGGCGGCTGGCCGCGCCCGCCGTCGAACCGGTGACCATGCTCCGCGGCCGCCACCCCAGCCGGGCCCCGGTGGCATTCCGCACCCTGCGCCATCGCGAGACGCCCGCT
>CAHJXG010000005.1 GCA_903644035.1 Rhodospirillales bacterium | reverse complement strand
ATAAGCTAGTGACTGGAGTTCAGACGTGTGCTCTTCCGATCTGCCGCCCGCGCCGGGCACGACCTTGCCGGGATCGTCGTGGGCCATCCCGGCGCCATCGCGCCGCGGACCGCCATGCGGCCCGTGGACATCCAGGACCTTGAGCCATGAGCGTCAGCCCGTCCCGCCAGAGCCGGCTTGCCGAGGTGCTGGCGCTGGGCCGCGTCATCCCGGTCATCACCATCGACCGGCCGGAGGACGCCGTGCCGCTCGCCTGCGCGCTCGTGGCCGGCGGCGTCCGGCTGCTGGAGATCACGCTGCGCACGCCGCATGGGCTGGCCGGGGCCGAGGCCATCATCCGCGAGGTGCCGGACGCGGTGGTCGGCATCGGCACCGTGCTCACGCCGTCCGACCTCCGCCGGGCCGAGGAGATCGGGGCGCGCTTCGCCCTCAGCCCCGGCGCGACGCCGGCGTTGCTCGACGCGGCGGCCGCGGCCGGCATTCCCTTCATGCCGGGCGTGGCCACGGCGTCCGAGCTGATGGAGGCCATGGCCCGCGGCTTCGGCACGGCCAAGTTCTTCCCCGCCACCGCCGCGGGCGGCCTGGCCTACCTGAAGGCCCTCGCCGGCCCGTTTCCACAGGCACGCTTCTGTCCCACCGGCGGCATCACCGAGCAGAATGCCGCCGAGTGGCTGGCGCAGCCCAATGTGGTCGCGGTGGGCGGCTCCTGGCTGACCCCGGCCGCGGACGTCGCCGCCGGGCGATGGGACGCGATCACCGCGCACGCGGCACACGCCCAGGAGCACCTGCGCGGCGCCGCGGCCCGCTGACCCGGCGGCGTTCAGCCTGGCCGGCGGATTTCCAGCTGCGACCCGCTGACGAAGGACCGCGGGTCCGACCCGGCCCGGCGGAACATCTGGCGATCCAGGACGTAGCGCCGGGTCGGCGTCGCCTTCTCGCAATGCTCTTTCAGGAACACGCCGCCGACCGGTTCCTCGCCTGCCGCCGGCCGCGCCTCGGTGCAGGCCCAACCGGCCTCGCCGTAGCGCGCCTTGGCCAGCTCGCCCAGCAGATGGGCCTTCTTGCGCCGGTTGAGGCGGGCGGCGGGATCGGTCTCGATGCGCAGGCCCTCGACGATGCCGGCGTCGGAAATCAGCAGCGTGAGCAGCACGGGGTGGCCGCCCACCTTGGTGCCCTCATAGCTGTCGTTCAGGAACGCGAGGTCGTTCGAGCCCTCCTGATAGCCGAACCGCAACGGGTGCAGCCCGGCGGCGTCGGCTGGGCACTGGCCGTAATCTTGCCATCCCTCGATGCCGCGGGCGCCGACGCAGGAGAAGTCCGCGTAGCCTTCCGCCGGCAACTCGCCCGCCGTCATGCCGACGCGGAACTCGCGCAGGTCGGCGTCCTGTGCCCAGGCCGGCGCGGCGGCCAGCAGGGCGAGCAGGAGGGCGGCCGGGAGGCGCATCGCTACTCTGTCCCGCCGCTGGGAGTGGCCGCCGCAGTCTTGTAGACGTTGCAGGTCCGCGCGCCGGCGCCGAAGAACGCCTCGCAGTCGGTATAGCTCGGCTCGCCGCGATGCTGGAGGCTGGCGATGACGTAGTCGGTCACTGCCTCGATCTCGCTCGGCCGCAGAAAGGTCTTGCCCTCGATGGGCATGTCCTTGCCCACCGCCTCGCGCGTCAGGCCATAGCATTCGTCGCCGTCGTAGGCGCCACGGAGATGATACGGCATCCCCGTGCCGGGCCGGCCGCAGCGCAGCACCTCGATGATCTGATCGCGCGTCAACTCCGACTTGCGCAGCGACAAGGCGTCGCCGCCGTAGCCGCCGCCGCCGTCGCCATGCCATTTGTGGCAGCCGACGCAGTTCGCACGCTGGTAGATCTGCTTGCCCTCGCCGGCGACGCGGCGCGCCCCCGGGTCCTGCGCCAGCGCCGAGGCGCCGGCCCACATGGCCAGAAGCCCGGCCCCTATCAACGCACGTCGCATTCTGCCTCCAAGTCCAGCATGTCGCCATGCCGGCGGGCGTTCCCGACGCCCGCCGGCATGGCTGATCTCAAAGCGCGAAAACGTAGAGCGTCGATCCCGTCTGGACCTTCTTCAGCTCCGGCGTGGACTCGATGAACCACTTGTCCCAGGCGCCGCCGAGGCCGACCAGGATCGCGACATACTGCTTGCCGTCCACCGAGAAGGTCATCGGCGGGGCGCTCACGCCGCCCCCGGTCTTGAACTCCCACAGCTTGTCCAGCGACTTCGCGTCATAGGCCGTCACCTCGCCGGAGGGCTGGCTGGCGAACACCAGGTCGGGCGTCGCGAGCAGCCCGCCGAGCTGCGGGAACTGCGTCTCCGCCTTGCCCGTCACCTTGCCGGTGGTCACGTCGACGGCGGTGATGCTGCCGGTGATGCGCTCATGCTGGCTGGGGCCGCCGCCGGTGAAGAACTCGCGCGCCTTCCAAGAGCCGGGCTTCGTCTCCTCGACCGTGATGCGGTTGCAGCTCTCGATCACCGGGATATACCAGCGCTGCAGCCCCGGGTTGTAGGCGGTCGGCTGCCAGTTCTTGCCGCCCATGTTGCCGGGGCAGATGTCGGACACGCGGTTGGTGCGCGACGGGGTGACGGCGGCGTTGTACTTCTGCACCGGAAGCGCCGGGTCATACTCGGCGGGCTTGCCGGTCTCCGCGTTCAGCCCGGCGGTCCAGGTCACCTTCTTGACGAACGGCGTGCCCCAGATGAACTCGCCGCTGGTGCGATCCACGGCGTAGCCGAAGCCGTTGCGGTTGGCGTGCAGAGCGAGGCGCGTGGGCCGCCCGTTCACCTGCGCGTCGACCAGCACGTTCTCGGACGTGCTGTCGTAGTCGTAGGGGTCGTTCGGCGTGTGCTGGAAGTGCCACTTGATCTTGCCGGTCTCGAGGTCGAGGCCGAGCGCCGAGTCCGTGTAGAGGTTGTCGCCGGGCCGGTGCGCGCTGTCCCAGTCCGGCCCCGGGTTGCCGGTGCCCCAGACCAGCATGTTGGTGGCGGGGTCGTAGCTGCCGGTGACCCAGGTGGGGCCGCCGCCGTTGGCCGCGGCGCCCGCGTTGCCGCTCCAGCTCTCGCTGCCCGGCTCACCCTTTGTCGGGATGGTGTAGGTGCGCCAGACCTCCTTCTGCGTCGTGAGATCGGTCGCCGCCAGCCAGCCGCGGATGCCGTACTCGCCGCCGCCCACGCCGGTGATCGCGAGGTTCTTCACAACGAGCGGCGCGCCGGTGACGGTCTCGCCCTTGTCGGGATCGGCCACCGCGCGCTGCCAGGCGATCTCCCCGGTGTCCCGGTTGGTGGCGATCAGCCGGCCGTCGAGTGTATGAGACACCACCATGTTGCCCCAGAGCGCCACGCCGCGGTTGTTGACACCGCAGCACGCCACGGCGCCGGCCCAGTCGCGGTCGGTCTTCGGGTCCATCTTCCAGGCCAGCGCGCCGTGCGCCACGTCGATCTTGTAGACAGACCCCCAGCCGTCGGTGACGTAGAGGAAGCCGTCCATCGCGATCGGCGTGCCCTCCAGCCCGCCATGCGACCAGATGCCGCCCGGCTCGATGCCGCCGAGCGCCATGGTGAAGGCGACCTTGAGGCCCTTCACCGTGTCCCGGTTGATCTGCGACAGGGTGGAGAAGCGTTGCGCCGAGTAGGAGCCGTGATGGGTGAGCCAGTTGGCAGGCTCCTGGCTCGCATTCAGCAGCCGCTCGGGCGTCACGTCGGCCGCCAGCACGGGCGAAGCCGACAGCCCCGCCAGCACGGTGCAGCCGAGCATGACCTTACGCAAAGATGGCATGAATGCAGACACGCTGATCCCTCCTTCTATTCTTGGCTCTTCAAGCTGCGTTGAGCTTAGGTGCTTATTGTCAGCCTTGTCCATTCAGGAAATTTGGAATCCATGTGATGACTGGACAGGCACGCTCTTGGAAGCCGAAACACCTTACTTGCCGAATTTCTCGATTTTAAGACGTTCGGCCTCATTCATCTGCTTGATCGTCGGATCCTGGTTCTTCGCCGCGGTGGTCCGGCTCGTCGTCGCCGCCGGGGCCGCGTTGGGGACCGAGGTCTGCTCCGGTCCCCGTGACGGCCGGGCCTGTGCGGCTGCGCCGGGTCCGGTCGGCGCGCTCGTTTGCGCCGCCGCCGGCATCGCCGCGGCGGCAAGAAGGGCGAGGGAGGCAAGCGTTGATCTCATGGCTTGGGAACTCCGGATGCGACGGGGAGCCGCGCCTGGCGGCCCCCGTCCTCTTTAAACCGCGAGCTGGTCGCGGATCGGCAGGTTGCGGATGCGCTTGCCGGTCGCGGCGAAGATCGCGTTGCACAGCGCGGGCGCGAACGGCGGCACGCCCGGCTCCCCCACCCCGCTCGGCGGCGTGCCCGCGGCGGCCGGCACGATGTAGGTGTTGGTGACGCGCGGCGCCTCGTCGATCCGCACGACGGGGTAGTCGTCGTAGTTGCTCTGCCGCACCCGGCCGTCCTTGAAGCTGACCTCGCCCAGCTTCGCGATGCTCAGCCCCATGATCGCGGCGCCCTCCATCTGCGAGTAGATGCGCTCCGGGTTCACGAACGTGCCGCAATCGACGGCGGTGTCGACCCGCGGGATGGTCACGACGCCCTTCTTGTCAACGGCCACCTCGACCACGGTCGCGATGTAGCTGACGAAGCTGCGGTGCACCGCGATGCCGAGGCCGTGGCCCTCCGGAAGCTTGCGCCCCCACCCCGCCTTCTCCGCCGCCAGCTCCACGACCCCGCGCAGCCGGCCGGTGTCGATGGGGTAGCTGTCCACCGGCTCCCCGTAGTTCCACGGCTTCTCCACCGAGGCGCTGAACGGCACGATGCGGGCGGGTCCGATCAGCTCCAGCAGCACCTCCTTCGGGTCGCGCCCGGTGGCGTGCGCGATCTCCGCCACCATGGACTGCACGGCAAAGGCGCGCGGGATGTTGGACACCGAGCGGAACCAGCCGATGCGGGTGTGCGCCGCCGCCTCCGGGTTCTCGCAGCGCACGTTGGCGATGGCGAACGGCAGGTCGATCAGCCCCATGCCCAGCTCGATCGGGATCTGGTGCGTGGCCCCGGCCGCGAAGGTGGAGCCGATGCTCGGCGCGGCGCTGCGGTGGCGCCAGGCCACGACCTTGCCCGACTTGTCCAGCCCGGCCTCGATCCGCTCGGCCGAAACCGTGTGCAGGAAGTCGTGGTGCAGGTCGTCCTCCCGCGTCCACTGCACCCGCACCGGCGCCTTCAGCTCGCGCGCCAGCAGGGCCGCCTCCAACGCGAAGTCGCACTTGGACTTCCGGCCGAAGCCGCCGCCGAGCAGCGTCGGGCTCACCGTCACGTTGTCGGCGGAGATCTCCAGCGTCTTGGCCAGGTCCTCCCGCGTGCCGCCGGGGCTCTGCACCGGCGCCCAGACCTCGATCTTGCCGTCCGTCCAGAGCGCGGTCGCCACCGGCGGCTCCATGCTGGCATGGGCGATGTGCGGCAGGTAATACTCGCCCACCACCACCGTGCTGGCGCCCTTCAGCGCCGCCTCCGCGTCGCCGTCGTTGCGGACCACGAGGCCCGGGGCGCGCACCGCGGCCTCAAGCTCCTTGCGGTAGGCGACGCTGTCGTACTTCGCGTTGGCGCCGTCGTCCCACACGACCTTCAGCGCGTTGCGCCCCTTGATGGCGGCGCCCGTGTTGCGCGCGATGACGGCGACGCCCCCGAGCGGCTGGAACTTGGACGGCCAGGGCCAGCCGCGCACCTCCATGACCCGCTCGACGCCGGGCACCTGCTTCGCCTCCGCGTCGTCGAACGACACCAGCTTGCCGCCGACCACCGGCGGGCGGGCGATGACCACATACTTCATGCCCGGCAGCCGCACGTCGGCGCCATAGCCGGCGCGGCCCGTGGTGATGTCGTGCAGGTCGGTGATGCTGACCGTGCCCTTGCCGATGTAGCGGAAGTCCTTGGGGTCCTTAAGCCGCAAGGTCTCGGCCGCCGGCACCTTCAGCACCGCCGCATCGGCCGCAAGCTCCCCGAAGCCCAGGCGGCGCCCGGAGCCGTCATGCACCACCTCGTGCACGCCGGCCCGCACCTCGGACACCGGCACCTTCCAGCGCTGCGCCGCGGCCGTCTCCAGCATGGTGCGCGCGGACGCGCCGACCTCGCGCATCGGGATCAGGTAGTGCCGGGTGCTGCGGGAGCCGTCGGTGTCCTGGTTGCCATACTTGGCCTCGTCGCCCGGCGCCTGCACGATGCGGACCCGCGCCCAGTCGGCGCCCATCTCGTCCGCCACGATCATCGGCAGGCCCGTCCGCACGCCGGTGCCCATCTCGGAGCGGTGCGCGACGATGGTCACGATCCCGTCCGGCGCGATGGACACGAAGACGCGCGGGTCGGTGACCACGCCATGCGGCATGTCGCCGGCGCCCGTGACGTAGGCCGCCATCGCCCGGCGCGGCAGCACCGACGCCGCAAGCACAAGGCCGCCCGCCGCCGTCACGCCCTTCAGCAGCCCGCGGCGGCTCACGTTCTCCACCGGGCCGAAGGACGGCCCCTCCGGCGCCTGCCGGCTCAAGTCCTGGAAATAGGTCATGGCTCAGGTCCCCGTCGCGGCGACACGGACCGCCGCCTCGATGCGCTGGTAGCAGCCGCAGCGGCAGATGTTGCCGGCCATGCCGCCGCGGATCTCGTCGTCGGAGGGGTTCTTGGTCTCCGCCAGCAGCGAGGCCGCCTGCATGATCTGCCCGGCCTGGCAGAAGCCGCATTGCGGCACGTTCAGCTCGCGCCACGCCTTCTGCACGGGGTGGTCGCCCTGGGGGTGCAGGCCCTCGATGGTCACGACCTCCTGCCCGTCCACGTCCGACACCGCGGTGATGCAGGACCGCGCCGCGGTGCCCGCCACATGCACGGTGCACGCGCCGCACAGCGCCTGGCCGCAGCCGAACTTGGTGCCGACCAGGCCCAGCTCGTCGCGCAGGAACCATAGCAGCGGCAGCGACGGGTCGCCGTCCCAGCTCCGCTCCTCGCCGTTGACCTTGACCTTGATCATGCTGACTATCCTCCGAATAACCCGACTGCGGGCGGTGCGACGACCCACCCCGGAAACCGTATCTGCTCTTGCCGCCTGAACGTTGACGCCGGCACCGCGGCGGCGCGCTCTGCAACTAACTTCGGCTAACGCGCCAGCGTAGTGCCAGCCTCACACCAATGTCACCCGGATTTTGATCGCCGGTGCGACGGAGGGCAGCCTAAGGCGGCGGCTCACGCAGGTTGGGCGGGGTCACGCCCTCGTATTCCAAGGTGACCACCACCCGCATCGTGCCCTCCTGGCTTTCCAGGCGCCGCGGCCGCCCGTCCTGCCGGCCCACCCAAAGCTGGCTGGTGGCGCTGCCCGGCCCCGACACGTCCTGCCGATAGCTGAACACGCGCATGGGCGCCCCTGCCGCCTCCGGGTCCGCCGCCTCGCAATGGTGTGGCGGATAGCGGACCAGGCCGGCCGCCAGCGCCTCGCGGTCGGACGCCGTCATCGGCAGCTTCATCCAGCGTCCGGCGCCGGGCGAGGTCGCGTAGATCAGGTCGCCGACGACGATCTGCTCGCGCTCGAAGGGCCGCCTGCGCGTGGGCGAGGTGGCGACCAGGAGAGAACGGTACTGCGGCGCCGTCCCGATGGACCGCGCCGCGGCCATGAGGTCGGCGCAGGCGGCATCCTCCGCCCGCACGGGCCCGGCGGCGACGCCCGTCGCCACCACGGCGGTCAGGCAAAGAAGCGGAGACGCCCGCCTCACGGCCGGTTCGTCGAGGCAGGAGCCGGCGCGGCGTTCGGGCCGGAAAGGCGCGACGGCGCCACCGGCGTGCCGGTCGGCGCGGTGCTCCCGGTCGCATCGGTCGGGGGCC
>CAHJXG010000004.1 GCA_903644035.1 Rhodospirillales bacterium | reverse complement strand
CCCGGCTCGGCGCGCGCCGCGTGGTGCCGATCTACGGCTCGGTCGACCCGGCGCTGCACCGCCCGGCGGCGCCGCGCCCGGAGTACGACGCGCTGCTGTCCTACCTCGGCACCTACGCCGCCGACCGCCAGGCGGCGCTCGAACGCCTGTTCGTTGAACCCGCCCGGGCGCGGCCAGACGAGCGTTTCGTCATCGGCGGCGCGCAGTATCCCGACGGCTTCCCGTGGACGCCCAACACCTTCTTCGTGCGCCATCTGCCGCCGCCGGCGCACCCGGCGTTCTACTGCTCCTCCCGCCTCACCCTGAACGTGACGCGCGACGCCATGGCCCGCGCCGGATGGTGCCCGTCCGGCCGGCTGTTCGAGGCCGCGGCCTGCGGCGTGCCGATCCTGACCGACGCCTGGGCCGGGCTGGACCACTTCTTCGAGCCGGGCCGCGAGATCCTGGTGGCGCACTCGACCGACGACGCCCTGGCGGCGCTGCGCACGGACCCGGCCGAACTCTCCGCCATCGCGCGCCGCGCCCGCGAACGCACGCTGTCGGAGCACAGCGCCGCCCGCCGTGTGGAGGAGATGATGAAGGCGTTCGAGGCCGTGGCCTCCAGGGAGAGCGTCTGATGTGGGGCATCATCCCGGCCGCCGGCAACGGCACGCGCATCCAGCCGCTGGCGTTCAGCAAGGAGCTGCTGCCGGTCGGCTCGCGCCTCGACGCCAGCGGCATCGAGCGGCCGCGCGCGGTCAGCGAGTACCTGATCGAGCGGATGGTGCGCGGCGGCGCCGACAAGATCTGCTTCGTCATCTCGCCCTGGAAGAGCGACATCCTGCAATACTACGGCGGGGCGGTGGGCGATGTGGACCTGGCCTATGTCTGCCAGGCCGGCGCGGCCGGGCTGTGCGACGCCATCTTCCGCGCCCTGCCGCTGATCCCCGAAAGCGAGCCGGTGATCGTGGGCCTGCCGGACACCATCTGGTTCCCGTCGGACGCGCTGGCCCGGCTGCCGGACGACCGCCTGTCGTTCCTGCTGTTCCCCGTGGAGCAGCCGGAGCTGTTCGACGCTGTCGACCTCGATGCCGACGGGCGGGTCCTGGACATCCAGGTGAAGTCGTCCGCCGCCCGCTCCAACTGGATCTGGGGCGCCTTCAAGATGCCCGGCGCCACCCTGCACACGCTGCACCGCCTCTGGCTGCGGCGGGAGCGGAGCGACGCCTACATCGGCACCCTGGTCAACGCCTGGCTGGCGGAGGGCAACGCGGCCTGGGGCCTGCGGGCCGGGACCAGCTATGTCGATGTCGGCACGCTCAACGGCTACCGTGAGGCGATGCGCCTGCTGGGCGGGCAGGCTGCCGCGCCGGTCCCATCGCACGCCACCGCAAAGAGACGGACGGGATCGGCCACTCTGGAAGGGAACACCGTTTGAGCACGCAGGATTGGACGACCGACCGCATCCGCGAGCGCGTGCAGGCGTTGGGGTCGTGGTTCCACAACATCGACCTGCGCGGCGTCCGCACCGCGCCGGAGCATTTCCTGGGCGACTATCCCACCGTGAAGTGGCAGCGTTTCCAGGACAGCCTGCCCGCGGACCTCAGCGGCAAGACGGTGCTCGACATCGGCTGCAACGCCGGGTTCTACTCGATGGAGATGAAGCGCCGCGGCGCCGCCCGGGTCCTCGGCATCGACTTCGATGAGGACTACCTGGCGCAGGCGCGCTTCGCCGCCGAGGTGCAGGGCCTCGATATCGAGTTCCGGCAGATGTCGGTCTATGACGTGGGCCAGCTGGGCGAGCGGTTCGACGTCGTGTTCTTCATCGGCGTGCTCTACCACCTGCGCCACCCCTTGCTGGCGCTCGACCTTATCCGCGAGCACGTCGCGGGCGACCTGCTGGTGTTCCAGTCATTGCAGCGCGGGTCGGGCGCGGTGCTGCCGCTGGCGGAGGATTACGAGTTCTGGGAGACGGCGATCTTCGACGATCCCGGCTATCCCAAGCTGCACTTCATCGAACGCAGCTACTCCCACGACAACACCAACTGGTGGGCGCCGAACGCCGCGTGCTCGGCGGCGATGCTGCGCGCCGCCGGGTTCAGCGTCGAGGCCAACCCGGAGGACGAGGTGTTCATCTGCCGCACGGCGCCGCTGCCCGACGCGCGGTACGGCGCCGTCTATCCCGCTGGGAGCGCAGCCAAATCGCAAGAGCGATCTGCGCAGGCTCCGCAGCAGGCGCGCGCGAAGGAGGGCCGGCCATGATCGAGGCCGCGATGATCTGGAACGAGCCGAACAACAAGTCGCATTGGGACTTCGAGAACGACCCGGGCTGGGCCACCTTCGCCGGCATGGCGAAACTGGCCGGCCAGGCTATCGCCGCGGAGGCGCCGGGCCTGCCGCGCGTGCTGGGCGGCATCAGCCCCATCGACCCCGACTTCATCCGCGTGCTGCAGGGCCACGGTGCGCTTGCAGAGCTGGATGCGGTGGCGGTGCACGGCTTCCCGCTCGACTGGAACCACTGGATGCTCGATGAGTGGCCGGCGAAGCTCGACAGCATCCGCGCGGTCACCACCCTGCCGGTCTGGGTGAGCGAGGTCGGCATTTCGACCTTCGGCGCCGAGGAGGTGCAGGAGTGGGGCCTGCGCCGCACGGCGGAGCTGCTGCTGGGCCTCGGCCCGAAGCGCCCGGAGCGCATCCACTGGTACAGCCTGTACGACCTGCCGGCTGCCTGGCCCGCCACGACCCGGCATAGGGAGGCGGAGGGCAGCAGCTACTACCGGCACTTCCACATGGGCCTGCTGGACGAGCATGGGCGGCCGAAGCGCGCCGCCCGGATCTTCCACGAATTCACCCCGGAGGTCGGCCTGTGCCAATGGTTCCACTTCGAGGACCACCGGCTCGACGACGCGGTGCGCCACATGCGGGACCTGGGCGTGACCACGCTGCGCACCGGGCTGAGCTGGGCCGACTGGTACCGGCCCGATGCGGAGGCCTGGTTCGACCGGCAGATGCGGGCGTTGGAGGGCTTCAACGTCACCGCCACCTTCTGCTTCACGCCGGAGCACAAGGGGCAGTGGCCGCACCACACCGCCGTGCCCACCCATCCCGAGGAGTTCGCCGAGTTCTGCGGCACGATGATCCGCCGCTACGCGCCGGGCCGCGCCAGCGCCCGGCCGATGCAAGCCGCGG
>CAHJXG010000003.1 GCA_903644035.1 Rhodospirillales bacterium | reverse complement strand
GCCACGTCCTGCCGGTCCGGGCGCAGCACCATCAGCATGCGTTCCTGGCTTTCCGACAGCATCATCTCGTAGGCCGTCATCGTGGCCTCCCGCTGCGGCACCTGGTCGAGGTCCAGCTCGATACCGACGCCGCCCTTGCCCGCCATCTCGACGCTGCTGCTGGTCAGCCCGGCGGCGCCCATGTCCTGGATCGCCACGATGGCGTCCGTCGCCATCAGTTCCAGGCACGCCTCGATCAGCAGCTTCTCGGTGTAGGGGTCGCCCACTTGCACCGTGGGGCGCTTCTCCTCGGACTCCGCGCCGAACTCGGCGCTCGCCATCGTGGCGCCATGGATGCCGTCCCGCCCGGTCTTCGAGCCGACATACACCACGGGGTTGCCGATGCCCGCCGCGGCGCTGAGGAAGATGCGGTCGCGGGGCGCGATGCCGACGGTCATGGCGTTGACCAGGGGGTTGCCGCTGTAGGCCGGATGGAAATTGACTTCCCCGCCCACCGTCGGCACGCCGACGCAGTTGCCGTAGCCGCCGACGCCGCGCACCACGCCGTCCACCACGCGCCGGGTGCGGGGGTCGTCCGGATGGCCGAAGCGCAGCGCGTTCAGGTTGGCGACCGGCCGCGCACCCATGGTGAACACGTCGCGTAGGATGCCGCCGACGCCGGTCGCGGCGCCCTGATACGGCTCGATGAAGCTCGGGTGGTTGTGGCTTTCCATCTTGAACACCGCGGCCAGCCCGTCGCCGATATCGACCACGCCGGCGTTCTCGCCGGGTCCGTGGATCACCCAGGGCGCGGTCGTCGGAAGCTGCTTCAGCCACACGCGGCTTGATTTGTAGCTGCAGTGCTCGGACCACATCACGCTGAAGATGCCGAGTTCCGTGAAGCTCGGGGTGCGTCCCATGATCGCCAGCACGCGGCCGTACTCCTCGGCGCTCAGGCCGAACTCGCGCGCCAGCGCCGGGGTCACGTCGCGTTCCGTCATGCCGCGAGCGCCTCGGCCATGCCGGCGAACAGCGGCAGGCCGTCCGTGCCGCCCATCAGCGGATCGACCAAGTCCTCGGGGTGCGGCATCAGGCCCATGACGCGCAGGTTCGGGCTGAGGATGCCGGCGATGCTGCGGGCCGAGCCGTTTAGGTTCGCCTCCGGCGCGAGCGCGCCGTCCGGGCTGGCATAGCGCAACGCCACCAGCCCTTCGCCCTCCAGCCGGTCGAGCGTGGCCGGGTCGGCGAAGTAATTACCGTCGCCATGCGCCATCGGCGCGCGGAACACCTGGCCGGGCCGATAGGCCCTGGTGAACGCGGTGTCGGCCCGCTCCACCCGCAAGTGGCAGTCCTGCGACAGGAAGCGGAGCGATGCGTTGCGCAACAGCGCGCCCGGCAGCAGCCCGGCCTCCGTCAGGATCTGGAAACCGTTGCAGACGCCCAGCACGTGCCCGCCCGCGGCGGCGAACTCGCGGACCGCGCCCATGACCGGCGACCGTGCCGCCATGGCGCCGCAGCGGAGATAGTCGCCATGGCTGAACCCGCCTGGCAGCACGACGAGGTCGAGGCCGGCCAAGTCGGTGTCGCCGTGCCAGACCATGCGGGGCCGCCGTCCCGACACGGCCTGGAGCGCGATGGCGATGTCGCGCTCCCGGTTGGTGCCGGGAAAGAGGACGACGCCGGCCTTCACGAAGCCAGGCCGCCCTCGGTGCCCTGGCACTTGAAGGTGTCATGAAGCGCGCGCAGCACGACGCCGGACGCCTGCAGACGCTGGCTGTCCGGGTGCGACTTGGCCCAGGCGACCACGGCTTCCCGCATCTGCACCCCCGTGATGTTCGTGGGCAGGCAGAGATAGGCCGGAAGCTTGCCGCCCTTGCTGCCATCGGCCGGGCGCAGGTTCTGGTAGAAGCTCGCGGCGTCGGACACGCCGTTGATGTAGGCGGTGCAGTCGGCCATCACGCCCTTGTCGCGCCCGGTGCACAGGCTGACCAGCTTGCTGCCGTCGATGGGGGAGAACCGCTCGGCGTGGGCCGAGCCGGCGCAAGCGGCCAGCATGGCCAGGGAAGCGAACAGCAATTTCATGATGCGATCTCCACGTGGAAGCCCTCGATAACCGTGTTGGCGAGCAATCTGCGCGCCATGTCCTCGGCCACGGCGCGGGCCTGCGCCGGGTCGTGCTCGGACAGCTCCAATTCGATGACCTTGCCCGCCCGGACCTCGCCCACGCCCTCGAAGCCGAGCGTCTGCAGCGCGTGGCCGATGGCCTTGCCCTGCGGGTCCAGCACCCCGGGCTTCAGCATGACCGTGACGATTGCCTTCAAGCCGGGGGCGTTCACTGCATCGCCTCCGGCCCTTTCATGTCGTTGTTGCCGGCCTCCGGCAGGATGCCGAGGCGCCGGGCGACCTCCTGGTACGCCTCCTCGACCCGGCCCATGTCGCGGCGGAAGCGGTCCTTGTCCATCTTCTCGTTGGTCTTGGTGTCCCACAGGCGGCAGTTGTCCGGGCTGATCTCGTCCGCCAGCACCACCCGCATGTCGTCCTCTTCCCACAGCCGGCCGAACTCCAGCTTGAAATCGACCAGGCTGATGCCGACCCCCAGGAACAGCCCGGTCAGGAAGTCGTTTACCCGCAGCGTCAGGCTCACGATGTCGTCCATGTCCTGCGTGCTGGCCCAGCCGAAGGCGGTGATGTGCTCCTCTGCCACCATCGGGTCGTTCAGGGCGTCGTTCTTGTAGTAGTATTCGATGATGCTGCGGGGCAGGCGGGTGCCTTCCGGAATGCCGAGCCGGGTCGACAGGCTGCCGGCGGCGATGTTCCGCACGACGATCTCAAGCGGGATGATCTCCACCTCGCGGATCAGCTGCTCCCGCATGTTGAGGCGGCGCATGAAGTGGGTGGGCACCCCGATCTCGGTCAGCCGCATCATCAGGTACTCGCTGATGCGGTTGTTGAGCACGCCTTTGCCGGTGATGATGCCCTTCTTGGCGCCGTTGCCGGCCGAGGCGTCATCCTTGAAATACTGGACGAGCGTGCCGGGTTCCGGACCCTCGAACAGCACCTTGGCCTTGCCTTCATAGAGTTGCCGGCGGCGTGCCATGCCCGTGATCCCCATCCTCACGCGGCCCAGATCGGTCGCGCACGTTGGGGGGATATAGCAGGGGGGCGCATGGCCCGCCACGGCTGCTGAGCGCACGGCTGGGGTTCGGGGGCGGATCATCCGGCCTCCAGCGCCACCGGATGGAACGCAGCCTGATCCGGCGGCCCGGCCGCAAAGAGCCATTCAGGCGCGCCGGACGCCGGAAGGCCCACCAGCGACGAGCATACCGTGCCGAAGCCGTCCTGCGGTGACACGTTCAGCGCCGCCGCGCGGGGACCCGATGGGTCGGCCAGCAGCGCCTGCCATGCCGTCCAGTCGCCAACCGCCGGGTTCGGCGCCGGGGCGGCGGCGAAGCGCGGCAGGTGCGCCTGCGCCCGCGGGCTGTCGGGGTCGTCGGGATCGTGC
>CAHJXG010000002.1 GCA_903644035.1 Rhodospirillales bacterium | reverse complement strand
AGCCGATCACCGTCGTGCTGTCGGACAAGGGCTGGATCCGGGCGGTGAAGGGCCACATGGCTGAGGGCGCGGAGCTGAAGTTCAAGGAGGGCGACAAGCTCCGGCTGCTGGTGCCCTGCCAGACCACGGACCGGCTCTGCCTGTTCGCCAGCAACGGCCGGGCGCACACCCTGCGGGCCGGCGACCTGCCGCGTGGCCGCGGCGACGGGCAGGCCATCCGCGTCTTGGCGGAGCTGGGCGATGACGACGTGGCCGCCCTGTTCGTCTGGCGGGACGGGCTGCGCTATCTGGTGGCGAACTCCGCCGGCCGCGGTTTCGTCGTCGCCGCCGCGGACCTCTTGGCGGAGAAGCGCACCGGCAAGCAGGTGCTGAACGTGAAGCCCGACGAGGCCGCGCTGCTCTGCATCCCGGCGGAGGGCGACCACGTCGCGGTGATTGGCACCAACCGCAAGCTGCTGGTGTTCTCGCTGCATGAGGTGCCAGAGCTGTCCCGCGGGTCGGGCGTGCTGCTGCAGAAGTACCGGGACGGCAAGCTGGCGGACGCCAAGGTGTTCCGGCTTGCGGACGGGCTGGCCTGGAAGCTGGGGGACAAGACGCGTGTCGAGAGCCGGCTGCAGGACTGGCTCGGGGCGCGCGGCCAGGCTGGGCGGATGCCGCCGAATGGCTTCCCGAAGACCGGCCGGTTCAGCTAGGGGCGCCTAATCGCCGGACAGCCGGGCTTCTGTGACGGGTGAGGCCAGCCGCAGCAGAGGGCCGACCCCGGGTGCGGCATCGATCTCAAGCACGGCTTCGGCCAGGCGTTCCGCCCGCTCCCTGCCCAGCACCCCGGCGGTCAGCGCCATGAACTTCTGCTTGAGTTCATCGGCTGTCAGGAAATTGCCGGGTTCGCCCTTGGGCACGACCACGACGGCCTGGAACGTCCTGCCGGCGGCGGTGATGGTCAGCTTGCCCGACATGTTGGCGGGAAACTCGGCCTGGATGTCGGCATCCCATTCGCAGGCGATACGCGGCATCAGGGCACGGAGGCGGACGTCGTGCAGCAGGGCGTAGCTGTCCCAGCCCATGCTGCCGGTGGCCAGCGCCGCCGCGATCACGAAGGGGCCGCTGAACTGTCCGTCCACCACGTTTCGCGGGTCGGCCTTCTGCGCCGCGGGCGCGCCGATCAGCCGCATCCCGGCCTCGGGCAGGCCGAGCGTCACGCGCTCGATGGTGGCCGGGTCGATGGCGTGCTCGGCCCGCAGCATGAGGGCGGCGTCGATGCCGGCATGGCCGTAGCGGCAGGACGGGTAGGGCTTCACCGCCGTCTGCATCAGCTCGAACTCGGTGCCGAGTCCCTGGACCGCACGCGCCGGGTTGGGGGAGGGGGCGTAGGCGTTGAGGAAGCCGTGCTGGCCCTCCAGGGCATCGGCCGCGCCCTTGAAGCCCTCCCGCGCCAGGGTCGCCGCTGTCAGCCCGGCCATGCCGGACCAGCCGACCTGGAACCGTTTGGTCCAGGCGCCGTTCGCCAGGAATTGCAGGCTGCCCGCCGCCTGGCTGAGCGCGATCCCGAATGCCGAGGCGATGTCGTCCGCACCGAGACCGAACACCCGTCCGGCCGCCGCGGCGGCGCCGAACGCGCCGCAGGTCGCCGTCGGGTGGAAGCCGCGGGCATAGTGATCGCCCGCCGGCAGCGCCAGCGCGAGGCGGCAGGCGACCTCGTACCCCGCGACGATCCCCGCCAGCACGTCGGCGCCCCCGGCGCCCGCCATCTGGCCGGCCGCCAGCGCCGCCGAGATGACCGGACAGCCCGGGTGCAGCGACCCGGCCGCATGCGTGTCGTCGAAATCGAGCGAATGGCCCAGCGCCCCGTTCAGCAGTGCGGCGCCGGCCGGGGTGTAGCGGGCGCAGTCGCCGAACACGCCGCTGTTGCCCGCCGCCATGCCGAGCGCCCGGACGGCGGCGAGCAGCGGCGCCGTGCTCTCGGCGTCATGCCGGGCGCGCACGATGTTGCCGACGAGGTCGAGCACCAAGAGCCGCGCCCGCCCGACCACAAGTGGCGGCAGCGCGGCGGTCGTGATGGCGGCGCTGAAGGCGGATAGCTCGGCTGTGATCCCCATGGTCGTCGCTTCCTCGTGGCTTTTGCCTCTATCCTGCCCCGGATCAAACGGAGGTCCAAGCGTGTTGCCGGCCGGGGCGGCGGTGTGGCACAGTTGCGAAATGATATCCCGCCGCACGCTGCTGCCGACTCCACTGGCTGCGCTCGCCATGCCGGCCTGGGGGCAGGATGCCTTCGCGGGTTTCGTGAGCAGCGTGAAGGCCGAAGCCCGGCGCGCCGGCATCCGCGAGGCGACCCTGCAGCAGGCCTTTGCGGGCGTGGCGCCAAACCAGCGGGTCATCGAGCTTGATCGCCGCCAGCCGGAGTTCAGCCTGACCTGGCCGGAGTATCGCGCCCGCGTGCTGCCGGACAGCCGGCTGCAGGCGGCGCGCGAGAACTATGCCCGAGAGCGTACGCTGCTGGCCCGGGTCGAGGAGCGGTATGGCGTGGACCCGCTCATCATCATGGGGATCTGGGGCGTCGAGTCGGCGTTCGGCGCCAACAAGGGCAGTTACCGCCTGGTCGAGGCGCTCTCGACCCTAGCCTGGGAAGGGCGGCGCGCGGCCTATTTCCGCGGCGAGCTGATCAACGCGCTGCGCATCCTGGACCAGGAGGACATGGCGCCCGCGCGCATGACCGGCGGCTGGGCCGGGGCCATGGGACAGCCGCAGTTCATGCCAAGCTCCTACCTGCGGTTCGCCGTCGATTTCGATGGGGATGGACGGCGCGACATCTGGGACAGCAAGCCGGATGTGTTCGGGTCGGTCGGCAACTACCTGGCGAAGAACGGCTGGCGGCGCGGGGAGCCGTGGGCGCAGCCGGTCCGGCTGCCGGCTGGCTTCGACCCGGCGGTCGCGGTGCGCGACAACCGCCGGAGCCTCGACGACTGGATGCGCGCGGGCGTACGGCGGGTCGATGGGCGGGAGCTTGGGCGCGCCGATCTCCAGGGCGCGGTCGTGGTGCCGAGCGGGGCCGGGCCAGGGGAGGGGTTCATGACCTATCCCAACTTCAACGTGATCCGGCGCTACAATCCGTCCGACTTCTACGCCCTCGCGGTCGGGCTTCTGGGTCAATCGGCTGCTTGACGGGTTGTTAGGCACGACCGGCGTCCGGGTGCTCCTGGCGCTGGACCGGGCCATGCGGGCGGGAGTAACCGATGCGAGTGTCGTGGGTAAGTAGGGAGCGCCGGGCCATGCTGGGTCGCCGTCAGGTTTTGGTTGCCGGATCGGCGCTCCTGGCGATGCCGGGCAGGGTGGACGCGGCGGAGCAGCGCCGGGTGCCGCGTGGCCATGCCCGCGAGGCGCCGCCGGTCGGCACGCCCGCAACCACCCCGCTGGGTCCCATCGACACGGCGGCGAAGTTCGCGCTGATCCTCGATTTCAACACCGGCGCGACGTTGCTGGACAAGGAGGGCGACGCGCCGATGCCGCCGTCCTCCATGACCAAGCTGATGACCGCGTACATCATCTACGGCATGTTGAAATCGGGCCGGCTGACGCTGACCCAGGAGTTGCCGGTGAGCGAGCGGGCCTGGCGCATGCAGGGGTCGAAGATGTTCGTGCCGCTGGGCGGCTCGGTGAAGGTGGAGGACCTGATCCGCGGTGTCATCGTCCAATCCGGCAACGACGCCTGCATCGTTCTGGCGGAGGCGGTGGCCGGGTCGGAGGAGGGGTTTGCCGAGCAGATGAACGCAAAGGCCAGGGAGCTGGGCCTGACCGCGTCGAACTTCCGCAACAGCACGGGGTGGCCCGACCCGCAGCAGCGCATGTCCTGCCGCGACATCGCGACCCTGGCACGGCGCCTGATCACGGACTTCCCGGAATACTACAAATACGACAACGAAAAAGTGTTCAAGTACAACAACATCGAGCAGCAGAACCGCAATCCCCTGGTGCAGAAGGGCGTGGCGGACGGCTTGAAGACGGGCCATACCGAGGAGGGCGGCTATGGCCTGGTCGCCAGCAGCGCGCGGGGCGGCCGGCGGGTGATCGTGGTGGTGAACGGCCTCACGTCGATGCACCAGCGGGCGGAGGAGAGCGAGCGGCTGCTGGAATGGAGCTTCCGGGAGTTCGAGAACGTGACGCTGTTCAGCGCCGGCGACGCGGTCGAGCAGGCGAAGGTCTGGCTGGGCGCGCGGCCGACGGTGCCGCTGGTGGGCGGCCAGGACCTGGTGCTCACCATGCCCCGGCAGTGGCGTCGCAGCGCCAAGATCGAAGTCGAGTACAGCAACCCCGTCCCGGCGCCGGTCAGCCGCGGCGACGTGCTGGGCAAGCTCACGGTTTCGGGGCAGGGGGTGCCGGCGATGGACGTGCCGTTGCTGGCCGGCGCCGACGTGCCTCGGCTCTGGCTGCCGGGCCGTGCGGCTGCGGTCATGGCGCGCTACGTCACCGGGTCCTGACGCCTCGGTGTTCATCACGTTCGAGGGCGGGGAGGGGGCCGGGAAGTCCACCCAGGCCCGCCTCCTGGCCGAAGCGATGACGGCTGCGGGCCGCACGGTGCTGTGCACCCGCGAGCCTGGCGGGGCGCCCGGCGCAGAGGTCCTGCGCGGCCTGCTGCTGTCGCGCGAGCATGACTGGTCGCCGCCGGCCGAGGTCTATCTGCACTTCGCGGCCCGGGCCGAGCATGTGGCGCGGACGATTCAGCCGGCCCTGGCCCGGGGCGAGGTCGTGATCAGCGACCGGTTCGCCGACTCAACGATGGCCTACCAGGGTTACGGCCTCGGGGCCGACCGCGCCCTGATCGCCGCGCTGAGCCGCTTGGTGCCGGTGCGGCCCGACCTGACCCTCGTGCTCGACGTGTCGCCGGCCGTGGCGACCGGGCGGATGGCGGCCCGCCGCCAAGCGCTCGACCGCTACGAGGCGATGGGGATCGGGTTCCATGGGCGGGTCGCGGCGGGTTTCGCCGCCATCGCCGCGGCGGAGCCGGATCGCTGCGCCGTGGTCTCCGCCGATGGCGGGGTGGACGAGGTCCACCGCGCCGTGCTCGCCGTCGTCGCCCGCCGTCGGTCCGTTGCTGCATGAGCGCGGCGTCACCGCGCGAGAACCCGGTCCTGCTGGGTCATGCCGCGGCCGAGGCGGTGTTTGACGAGGCGATCCGGGCCGGCCGCGTCCATCATGCCTGGCTGCTGACCGGGCCGGAGGGGGTGGGAAAGGCGACGCTGGCCTACCGCTTCGCCCGGCGACTGCTGGCCGGCCCCGGAATGCCGGCCGCCCAGGCGAACGACCCGGCATCCCCGGTGTTCCGCCGGGTCGCGGCCGGCACCCACGCGGACCTGCTGACGATCGAGCGCGAGTGGGATGACAAGCGCAGGCGCCTGCGGTCCGAGATCGTGGTGGACAGCGCCCGCGGCGTCGCGGACTTCCTGCGCCTGACCCCGGCAGAGGGCGGCTGGCGCTTGGTGGTGGTGGACGGGGCCGAGCACCTGAACCGCAACGCCGCCAACGCGCTGCTGAAGGTGCTGGAGGAGCCGCCGCCGCGCGCCGTGCTGCTGCTGACCTGCGCGTCGCCGGGCCGGCTGTTGCCGACGATCCGCAGCCGGTGCCGGCGACTGCGGCTCGGTGAGCTTGGGCCTGCGGACATGGAGCGCGTGCTGGCTCGCTGCCTGCCGGACATGGGCCTGGCGGACCGCGCGGCGCTGGCCGTCCTGTCGGGCGCGCCGGGCCGGGCATTGGTGTTGGCCGAGGAGCAGGGCGTCGAGGTCGCGGCCCTGGTGGGCGACGTGCTCCAGGCGGCGCCGAATCTGCCGGTGCTGCGCGCCTATGAGATCGCGGACAAGCTGGCGCGGAACGACGCAGGCTTCGCCGCCTTCATGGGCCTGCTTCGGGATGCGATCAGCGCCGCGGTCCGCAACGCCGCCCGCGGCCGGGCCGATGCCGCCCAGCAGCGCCTGGCGGCCCTAAGACCTCTAGCCGAATGGGGCGATCTGTGGCACGCGCTGACGCGCTTGCAGGACGACACCGAGCGGTTCAACTTGGACAAGCGGCATGCGATCGTCTCGGGCCTGGATTTGCTGAACACCCCATGAGCAAGCGGTTCTACGTCACGACACCGATCTACTACGTCAACGGGGCGCCGCACATCGGCCACGCCTACACGTCGGTCGCCGCCGACGTGCTGGCCCGGTGGAGGCGGCTGGATGGCCATGAGGTGTTCTTCCTGACCGGCACCGATGAGCACGGACAGAAGGTCGAGAAGGCGGCGCAGGACGCGGGCGTGGCGCCCCAGGAGTTTGCCGACCGCATCTCGAAGCAGTTCCAGGGCCTCTCCGCGCTGATGGGCCTCTCCAACGACGACTTCATCCGCACGACGGAGGCGCGTCACAAGCTGGCCTGCCAGGAGCTTTGGCGCCGGCTGCGCGCGTCGGGCGACATCTATCTCGGGCACTACGAAGGCTATTACGCCGTGCGCGACGAGGCATTCTACAACGAGAGCGAGCTGGTCACCCGGCCTGACGGCGGCCGCGCGGCGCCCACGGGGGCGCCGGTCGAGTGGGTGAGGGAGCCTTCCTACTTCTTTCGCCTGTCGGCCTGGCAGGACCGCCTGCTCGCGCTGTATGAGAGCGAGCCGGATTTCGTGTCCCCGTCCAGCCGCCGCAGCGAGGTGATGAGCTTCGTCCGGGGGGGGCTGAACGACCTTTCGGTCAGCCGCACCAGCTTCACTTGGGGCGTGCCGGTGCCGGATGATCCGGACCACGTCATGTATGTCTGGCTCGATGCGCTGACGAACTATCTGTCTGCGGTCGGGTTTCCCGACACGGAAAGCCCGCGCTGGCCGTTCTGGCCGGCCGACGTGCATGTGGTCGGCAAGGACATCATCCGGTTCCATGCAGTGTATTGGCCGGCCTTCCTGATGGCCGCCGGGCTGCCTGTGCCGCGATGCGTGTTCTCGAACGGCTGGTGGACGGCGGCGGGCGAGAAGATGAGCAAGTCGCTGGGCAACGCCGTCGATGCCGCCCGGCTGGTCGAGACGTTCGGCCTTGATCCCGTGCGGTATTTCCTGCTGCGCGAGGTGCCGTTCGGCAATGACGGGGATTACAGCGACGCGGCGCTGGTCCGCCGGACGAACGTGGAGCTTGCGAACGACCTCGGCAACCTGGCGCAGCGCACGCTGTCCCAGGTGGCCAAGAACTGCGGCGGGCTGCTGCCGGCGCGCGGGGCCGCGACCGTCCAGGACACGGCGCTGCTGGACGCGGCGCAGGCGCTGCCGTCTGCCGTGCGGGACCGCCTGGACCGCCTGGCCTTTCACGATGCGCTGGAGGACGTGTGGAAGGTCATCCGCGCGGCCAACGCCTACATCGACCACCAGGCGCCCTGGGCGCTGCGCAAGACCGATGCGGTTCGCATGGCGGGCGTGCTGAGTGTGCTGGTCGAGGTGATCCGCTGCGTGGCCACGGTCCTGCAGCCGTTCATGCCGGGCAGCATGGCCGCGATGCTCGATCAGGTCGGCGCGCATCCGGATGTGCGGGGCCTGGCCGATCTCGCGACGCCGTTGCCGCCGGGCCTGGCCCTGCCGGCGCCGCAGGGCGTGTTCCCGCGCTTTGTGGGCGAGGCCGGGCAGGGCGCCGATGCTGATTGATTCGCATTGCCATCTCGACATGTTCGACGCGGACGAACTCGACGCCGTGCTGCACCGGGCCGCCGGCGCCGGGGTCGGCCGGATGATCACGATCGGCACGCGCCTGAGCCAGAGCGTGCAGCTTGTTGCATTGGCACGACGCGCCGGCGTGTGGTGCACCGTCGGTGTGCATCCGCATAATGCCGGGGAGGGGCCGGTCGCCGATGCCGCCGCAATCGCCAGCCTGGCCGACGATCCGCGGGTCGTGGGCATCGGCGAGTCCGGCCTCGATTACTTCTACGACAAGGCGCCGCGCGACATGCAGCAGGAGAGCTTTCGGCAGCATATCCGCGCCGCCCGGTTGGCTGGGCTCCCTTTGGTGGTCCATGCGCGCAACGCCGACCAGGACATCGCGGCGATCCTGCATGAGGAGTGGGATGCGGGCGGGCCGTTCCAGTTTGTCCTGCACTGCTTCAGCTCTGGCCTTGGGCTCGCGGAGGATGCGCTGGAACTGGGCGGCTATATCAGCTTTTCCGGAATCCTGACGTTCCCGAAATCCGGCGAGCTGCGCGACATCGCCCGGGACGTGCCGGCCGACCGGCTGCTGGTGGAAACCGACGCGCCCTATCTGGCCCCCACGCCGCACCGCGGGAAACGCAACGAACCCAGCTATGTCGTCGAGACCGCCCGCGTGCTGGCCGAGCTGCGCGGGTTGCAGCCGGAGACGCTGGATGCGCTGACGACCGAGAATGCTCATGCCCTGTTCCGGCGTATGGGTTAGCAATGCCCCGGGTGACGATCCTGGGCTGCGGCGGCTCGGCCGGCGTGCCGCAAATCGGTGGCGGCGACGGGCGCGGCGACTGGGGCGCGTGTGACCCGGCGGAGCCGCGCAACCGCCGCACCCGGTCGAGCATCGTCATCGAGAGCGATGCGGGCGAGCGGCTGCTGGTGGACACATCGCCCGACATGCGCGCGCAGCTGCTGGCGTGTGAAATCCCCCGGGTCGATGCGATCCTGTTCACCCACGCCCATGCGGATCACGTGCTCGGCATCGACGACGTTCGCATCCTGAACCGCATCGCGAACCGGCCCATCGACGCCTTTGCCACGGCGCGGACCTTGGAGGAGCTGGATAAACGGTTTGATTACGCGTTCAAGCCTTGGACGCAGCCATACTTCTTCCGGCCGGTGCTGACGCCGCGCACCGTTGAACCCGGCCACACGGTCGAGGCCTGCGGCCTGCGCATCCAGCTGTTTGAACAGGATCACGGCTTCATGCCGACGCTCGGCCTGCGCATCGGGGGGTTCGGCTATTCCACCGACGTCGCCATCCTGGACGAGGCTGCGTTGGCCACCTTGGCCGGCGTGGACACCTGGATCGTGGATTGCTTCCAGCGCCAGCCGCACAAGACGCATGCGAATCTGGAGCAAGTGCTCGCATGGGTCGAACGCCTGCGTCCGCGCCGGGTCGTGCTGACGCATATGGGCTACGACATTGATTGGGCGTGGCTGAAGCGGCATCTGCCGGCGCACATCGAACCGGCGCATGACGGGATGATACTGGAAATTTCTGAGGCTGAGTGATTTGACTTTCCATAATATGCATTATCGGGTTAGCGTCGGCGTCAAGCTGCGTCAATGGAACCGCAACACCAACATCACCCCAAGCACGATCAGCGTCAGCCCGGCGATGTCGGCGCGGCGCAGCGACTCCCTCAGGTAAAACCGGCTGAACAGCAAGGTGAACAGCATCTCCACCTGGCCCAGCGTCCGCACCAAAGCGACCGGCGCCAGAGCGAAGCTCGCGAACCAGCACGCGGAGCCGCCGGCCGAGAGCGCGCCCACCCAGGCTGAACTGCGCCATGACGAGAACGCAGCCCGCAGGCCGGCCGGCTCGCGCCAGGCCATGTAGCCGCCCTGCATGAGCGTCTGCAGCACGTTGGTCACCACCAGCGCGAACAACGCGCCCAGGATGACGTCCGGTGCGGCCAGCGCCACCGTCGCGGCCTTGATCCCCACGCCGGCCACGGCAAAGCCGGCGCCGGCCCCGAGGCCGCATAAGGCAGCCGGCTGCACCGTGGCCCGAAGCAGCGCGCCCGGGTGCACGCCGCGTCCGGCCAGCGACAAGGTCAGAACGCCGCAGACGCCGACGCCAATGCCGAACCAGGCCACCGGCGCCAGGGCCTCGCCCAGCAGCAGCCAGGATAGCAGGGCCGCCTGCACCGCGTCGGTCTTGGCATAGGCGGTGCCGACGGCGAAGTTGCGGTGCCCGAACGCCATGATGAGCAAGGATGTGCCGAGGACCTGGGCCAGTCCCGCCACCGCGCAGGCGAGAATGAACGCCAGGGTCGGCGGCGGCAGCACCGCCCCGCTTACCGTCCGGTAGGCGATCAGCAGCGCCAGCCCGACCGGAATCGCATACAGGTAGCGCACAAGCCCGGCCGTGCCGACCGAGAGCTGGCCGCGGAGCCGCTGCTGCAGGGCCGTGCGCCAGGTCTGGAACAGCGCCGCAACCAGCGTGATCGGCACCCATAGCGGCATCGGCGTCCCACCCCCTCCCCTCGCGGCGCACAACCCATCTTGCCCGCATTCGCCGCCCGGCGCACGTTGGCCGGGATTGTGGAGGAACGCATGGCACGCAAAACGCCGGAACAGCTACGCAGCCACCGCTGGTACGGCGTCGCCGACCTGCGCAGCTTCGGCCATCGCAGCCGGACCAAGCAGATGGGCTACGCCGAGGCCGACTGGCGCGGCAAGCCGGTCATCGGCATCCTGAACACCTGGTCCGACCTCAACCCCTGCCACCAGCACTTCAGGATCCGGGCCGAGGAGGTGAAGCGCGGCGTCTGGCAGGCCGGCGGCTTCCCGCTCGAAATCCCGGCGCTCGCTCTGCCCGAGAACTTCATGAAGCCCACGACCATGCTGTATCGCAACCTCCTGGCGATGGAGGTCGAGGAGATCGCGCGGTCGCAGCCCTTCGACGGCCTGGTGCTGATGGGCGGATGCGACAAGACGACGCCGGCCATGGTGATGGGCGCGCTGTCGATGGACCTGCCATGCATCTTCATGCCCGCCGGGCCGATGCTGCGCGGGCATTGGAACGGCCATACGCTGGGGTCCGGCAGCGACACCTGGAAGTTCTGGGACGAGCTGCGGGCCGGCACGATCACCGAGCAGGACTGGCAAGGCGTCGAGGACGGCATCGCCCGGTCCTGGGGCACCTGCATGACCATGGGCACGGCCAGCACCATGACCGCGGCGGTGGAGGCGCTGGGACTGGCGCTGCCGGGCAGCAGCAGCATCCCCGCGCCGGACAGCAACCACGCGCGCATGGCGACCGCCTGCGGGCGACGCATCGTGGAGATGGTGTGGGACGACCAGCGCCCGAGCCGCCTGCTGACCGCGGCGAGCTTCGACAACGCCGTGCGCGTGGCGATGGCGCTGGGCGGCAGCACCAACAGCATCGTGCACCTGATCGCCATGGCGCGCCGGGCCGGGGTGGGCCTGGACCTCGACCGGTTCGACCTGCTGAGCCGGGAGACGCCGCTGATCGCCAATATCCGGCCCTCTGGCCAGTACCTGATGGAGGATTTCCACTACGCCGGCGGCCTGCGGGCGCTGATGGCCCGGCTCGGCCCGCTGCTGGACCTGGAGTGCCGCACGGTGGCCGGCGTGTCGCTGGGCGAGGGCATCGCGGGCGCCCGCGTGATGAACGACGAGGTGATCCTGCCGCTGGACCGGGCGCTGCGGCCCGAGGGCGGCGTCGCGGTGCTGCGCGGCAACCTGGCGCCGGACGGCGCCGTCATCAAGCACAGCGCGGCCGATCCGCGCCTGTTGCGCCATACCGGGCCGGCCGTGGTGTTCGACGACTACAACGACATGGCGGCGCGCATCGACGACGAGGCGCTGCCGGTGACGGCGGACAGCGTGCTGGTGCTGCGCAGCGCCGGGCCGATCGGCGCGCCGGGGATGCCGGAATGGGGGATGCTGCCGCTGCCAAAGAAGCTGCTGCGCCAGGGCGTGCGCGACATGGTGCGGGTCAGCGACAGCCGCATGTCGGGCACGAGCTATGGCACCTGCGTGCTGCACGTGGCGCCGGAGAGCGCGGTGGGCGGCCCGTTGGCGCTGGTGCGGACCGGCGACCCGATCACGCTCGACGTGGCGGCCCGGCGGATCAGCTTGGACGTGCCGGAGGCGGAGATCGCCGCGCGCCGGGCTGAATGGACGCCTCCGCCGCCACGGTTCGCCCGTGGCTTCGGACTGCTGCACAGCCAGCAGGTGCGGCAGGCGAACGAGGGCTGCGACTACGCGGTGCTGGAGGGCACGGCACCCACGGCGGAGCCGGAGATCCACTGACAACTCCTTCGCAGGCGCAGCGTTCTGCTCGAACAAGGAGTAGAACCCATGCGGCTGCCCATCATGATATCAACTGCCTGTCTGCTGTCTGGCGCCGCCTTGGCGCAGGCAAGCGGGGAGCCGGAGAAGGTTTGGACCGCGGCGCCCGTGCCGGGCAACCTGCCGCCGACCGTGGCTCCTGCAGAGCGTGCCGGGACCAACACCGGGTCGGACGCCTCGTCCCCGTTCAGCTCGGTGCCGCCGGGCGCGCAGATGAACAGCCGTCCGAATGACATCACGCGCGACGGAGGCGGACCCGGCACCGACTCGGTAACGCCCAACCTGTCTCGGTGACACAAGCGAGGCGTGAGGGCGTTCAGCAGCCCCTGAACACGGGTAGGCGTTTTGCCAGGAACGCCGCCTTGCCCTCGGCGTGATCGGCGGTCAGGAACAGCGTGGATTGCGCCTCCCGCTCCCAATCCAGCGCCGCGTCCAGCCCGGCGGCAAGGTGCTGCCGGGTCATCGCGACCGGCAAGGGGGCGGCGGCATGGAACAGCGCGGCGCGAGCCAGGGCGGCCTGCAGCGCCGTCCCGGATGGCACGACGTGGTCGGCCATGCCGATGGCAACGGCGTGGGCGGCATCGAGCGGTTCGCTATACAGCAGGACTTGCCGCGCCCGGCCCTGCCCGATCCGGGCCGGCAGGGTGTGCAGCAGACCGAGATCGGCGACCAAGCCGATCTTGCCAAACCCGGCGGCGAAGCGCGCATCTTCGGCAGCCACGACGGTGTCGCAGCACATGGCGACCGAAAGCCCGGCGCCGACGCACCAGCCCTCGACCGCGGCGATGACAGGCTTGCTGCCTTTGATCATCAGCCGGACCAGCCGATGCGTCAGGCGGAACCGCTCCCGTCCAGCCGCAAGGTCCGCCGCGTCCATGCCGCTGATGTCGCCCCCGGCGCTGAACGTGCCGCCGGCGCCGGTGATGACGATTGCACGCAGCGCCCGGTCCGCCTCAATCGCTTCCAGCGCGTCCACCAGCCGCTGGCGCATCGGCATGGCCAGCGCGTTGCGCCGCTCCGGGTAGTCGAGCGTCAGGATGGCGGTGGCGCCGTCGCGGGTCTCGGTCAGCACGCGATGTCGCCGAGCTCGATGACGGCATCGGCGGCATAGGCCCCCTCCCCGTCCGGCATGGCGAAGACCGGGTTGAGGTCGATGGAACGGAGCCGCGGCCCGGCCTGATGCGCGAACACCGACAGGCGGGACAGCATCGCCGCGAGGGCCGCGATGTCGGCCGATGGGCGGCCGCGTGCGCCCAACAGCACCGGGGCGGCCCGGATCGATCGGATCATCCGCTCGGCCACGTCGGGGCCGAACGGGCAGCGGTGCAGGGCCACGTCGCGCAGCACCTCGACGAAGATACCGCCGAGGCCGAACAGGGCGACGGGTCCGAACACCGGGTCGCGCTGGATGCCCAGGATGCACTCGACGCCGCCGCGGAGCTGCTTGGCGACCAGGACGCCCTCAAGCCGGGCCGTGGGCATGGCGGCCGTGGCCCGGTCGATCAGCGTGGCATATCCGGCCCGCACGGCCTCTGCGCCGCGCACGCCCAGGATCACGCCGCCGATCTCCGACTTATGGACGATGTCGGGCGAGAGGACCTTGAGCACGATGGGATAGCCGAACCGCTCGGCGGCCTCCATGGCGGCGTCGACGCTGTCGCAGGCCGCCTCGGGCGCCGCGGGGATTCCGGCCTCGGCGAGGATGCGCTTGGCAGCGGCCTCGGACGGGTTGGTGAGCGGCAGGTCCACGATGGGGACGGCGGGCGGCGGCAGGCCGGGGGCGTTCGCGAACGCTTCGCCGAACCGGCCCATGGCATGGACGGCGACGGTGGCGCGGGTCGGGTCCTCGAACACCACGAAGCCGTCCGCCTCGTATTCGCGGATGCGCTCCGGCGGCGCCACGACCGACAGCACGAACAGCCGGTCGGGGTGCCGGGCCTTGGAGGCGTTGAGCTGCTCCCGCAGCTTCGGCGCGATGCTGGCGGCCCCGCCGACCTGGGTGAAGAAGGCGAGCACCGAGGCGTAGCCGCCGTCCTCGATCATGGAATCGGTGAAGCGGCCGATCAGGCTCATGTCGTTGAACGCCTGCGCCGTGCAGTCCACGGGGTTGCGGGGCGCAGCGAACGGCAGCATGGCCTTGAGCCGCGCCTGCGCGTCGGCCGGCATCTCGGGCATCGGCAGGCCCAGCGCCTCGGCGGCGTCCGAGATCAGCACGCCGGCACCGCCGCTGATGGTGATGACGCCCAGCGTGTTGCGGGCCGGGTAGATGCGCCGGGTCGCGGTCGTCGCGATGTCCAGCATCTCCTCGGTCGTGCGGGCGCGGACGACGCCGAACTCCGCCAGCACCGCGTCCGTCACGGCGTCGTTGCCGGCGATGGAGGCGGTGTGGGACTGCGCGGCGCGCGCGCCGAGCGTGCTGGTGCCGACCTTCATCATCACGACCGGCTTGCGCGCGGCGCGCGCGGCGGCAAGGGCAGCGAGGAAGCTGTCGGCCTCGCGGATGCCCTCGGCATAGGCGGCGATCACGTCGGTCTCGGGGTCCTCGGCCAGCCAGCCGATCACGTCGCCGATGGTGACGTCGCCCTCGTTGCCTGTGGTGACGCAGATCGGCGTGCCGATGTTGCGGTTGCGCGCGGTGGCGAACATGTGGGTGCCGTAGGCGCCGCTTTGGCTGGCGATGCCGATGCGGCCGGGCCGCGGCCAGCCGTTCTCGAAGGAACTGGAGAAGATCGGGTAGAAGCCGATATGCGCGTTGAACAGGCCAAGGCAGTTGGGGCCGAGCAGGCGCATCCCGTGCCGCCCGGCCGCCGCCAGCATCCGGTCCTGCGTCAGGCGACCCGCGTCGTTCATTTCGGCGAACCCGGCGGTGAACACGATGGCCGACCGCACGCCGCGCGCCCCGAGGTCGTCCACCGCCTGCACCGCAAGCTCCGCCGGCACGGCGACGATGGCGGCGTCCGGCACGCTCGGCAGGTCCGCGACGCTGGCGTAGGCCGGGAGGCCCTGCACCTCCGCGCGGTTCGGGTTGACCGGCAGGATGGCGCCCGCGAACCCCTGCGACAGCATGTAGGAGATCGGCCGGCCGCCGATGCGGGTGGGATCGTTGCTTGCCCCCAGCACGGCTACGCTGCGGGGCCGCAGCATGCTGTCCAGGCTGGAGAAGCGCGTGCTCAAAGCGTCGCCGCCGTGCCCAGCAGCGCCGTGCACTGGCTGGACAGCGTGCCGCCGTTGCCATGCACGAGGGCCACGTCGAGGCCTGCCACCTGCCGCTCCCCGGCGTCGCCGCGCAGCTGGGTCACGGCCTCCAGGATCAGGAACATGCCGTACATGCCGGGATGCACGCAGGACAGCCCGCCGCCGTTGGTGTTGACCGCGAGCCGCCCGCCGGGCGCGATGGCGCCGCCCTGCACGAACGGGCCCCCCTCCCCCTTGGCGCAGAAGCCGAGGTCCTCCAGGAACAGCAGCGTGTTGATGGTGAAGGCATCGTACAGCATGGCCAGCCGCACCTCGGACGGCAGGACGCCCGCCATGGCGTAGGCGCGCGGGCCGCTGTCGGTGGCCGCCGTGATCGTGAGGTCCGGCATGCACATCACGGCCCGGTGCCAGCCGGCGCCGGCCGCTCCCAGCAAATAGGCCGGCGGGTGCCTGAGATCGCGGGCACGGTCGGCCCGCACCAGCACGCACGCGCCGCCCCCATCCGTCACCAGGCAGCAATCGGCGACCGTCAGCGGGTCGCTGACCATGCGGGCGCCCAGCACGTCGTCGAGCGAGAGCGGCCCGCGGGCGAAGGCGGCCGGGTTCAGGTTGGCCCAGCCGCGGGCGGCGACCGCAACCTCCGCCAGCATGGCGCGGGTGGTGCCGAACTGGTGCATGTGCCGGCTGGCCGCCAAGGCATAGGCGGTGATGGGATGGCGCGGCTTGTAGGGCGCCTCATGCGGCTGCGGCTCGCTCATGGAGACCAGGCGGCCGCCCGCGGTGCGCTGGTTGCTGCCGTAGCAGATCAGCGCCGCGTCGCACAGCCCGGCGTCCAGCGCCAGCGCGGCGCTGAGCAGGTGCGCCTCGAAGCTCGACCCGCCGACATTGGTGCCGTCGAAGTAGCGGGGCCGGATGCCGAGGTACTCGGCGACCGACAGCGTCGGGAAGGCGTGCGTGCTGGTCGCGGCGAAGATGCCGTCGATGTCGTGCAGGGCTAGCCCGGCATCGGCGATGGCGGCCAGCGCGGCCTCGGCCATCAGCTCGTTCGGCGTGCGGCCGGGCGCCTCGCCGCAGCCGGCCGAGCCGATGCCGACAACCGCCGCCCGGCCACGGAGCGGATGCGTCATGCCGGCTGCTCCGGGACGAAGACGACCAGCGGCGCGCCGTCCTCCTCGATGATGCGGGCGCGGACGCGGGTGCCGACCGGCACCGTCTCGATCCCGTCAATGCGGGTCATCATGCGCGGCCCCTCGTCGAGGTCCACCAGGGCGACGTTGTAGGCCCCCTCCCGCGTCCGGTTCACCGTGATGGCGTAGACGGTGGCAAGGCCGCTGGCCGTGACCCAGTCCAGGTCCTGCTCCCCGGTGCCGGGGATGGCGATGCGCGGGTAGAAGGCATGGACGCCCGTGCTGCGGCTCCGCTGGAGCATGAAGCGCCCGTCCCGCAGGTGGGCGCGGTACTCGGCTTCCGGGCCGGGGCCGGTCATGCCTGCACCGGACGGCAGCGGTGGATCAGGTTCATGAGTGCGCCTCCCGGTTAGCCCTTTGTCGCGACCATGCCAGGTCCAAAGGACAGCGTGAAGGCGCCGTGGCCGGATTTCGCCGGGGCTGGCGTCCTGCGGCTCAGCCGAAGCCGAGAAAGCCCGGAGCGTCGCGCAGAGGCGGGGCGCCGGCGAGCGCCGCGATGTCGGGGATCGGACGGGCCGTACGCGGGTCTTCGGCCAGCAGGCGTTCCAGCGCCGCGGCGACCGCCAGGACCTGGGCGTCTCCGCCACGCCGGCCGATGATTTGCAGGCCGAACGGCATGCCGGCGCGGTCCAGCCCGACCGGCAGCGACGCTGCGGGGTGGCCGACCAGCGACACGGCATAGGCGAGCGACAGCCAGTGGAAATACGTGCGGGTCGGAGCGCCGTCGACGCTGGCGGGGAAGAGCTCCGACCAGGGCCGCGGGCTGATGGTGACGGCGGGCGACAGGATGATGTCGTAGTCGTCGAAGAAGCGCAGCCAACGACGATACAGCACCGTCTGATGCTGCGAGGCCCGCGCCACGTCGAGTGCGCTCAGTTTCAGCCCCGCCGCCACGTCCGCGTGCACGTTCGGGCCGACCGCGTCCGGCGTGTCCCGCACCCGGTCATGGTGGCTCGCAAGCGCCGCGGCGGCACGCAGCGTCTCGAACGTCTCGTCCGTGCCGGTGCAGTCGGGCGATGCCTCCTCGCAACGGGCGAAGACGTGACGGAACAGCGCGGTCTTCTCGGCGAACACCTCGGCGACGTGCCGTTCTGTCGGAGCAACGCCGAAATCGGGCGTGAGCGCGACGCGCAGCCCGGCCAGGTCCACGGTGCCGGGCATCGTAAAATCCCCGGACCGGCGCACCGCGCCGCCTGCGACCGTGTAGGCCAGCGGGTCCCGCGCGTCATCGGACGCCATGCAGGACAGCATCAGGCAAAGGTCGGGCACGGTGCGCGCCATCGGTCCCAGCACCGAGAGCGGATTCCAGCCCAGCGCCCGCTTCTCGCTCGGAACCAGCCCCGGCGTCGGGCGAAAACCGACAATGCCGCAGAACGCGGCCGGGTTGCGCAGCGAGCCGCCCATGTCGGACCCAGTGGCGAGCGGGAGCATGCCGGTCGCAAGCGCCACGGCCGACCCGCCGGAGGACCCGGCCGCGGAGCGCCGCGGGTCGAACGGGTTGCCCGTCGCGCCGTACACCGCGTTCCGCGTGTTGGCCCCGGCCCCCCACTCGGGCGTGTTCGTCTTGCCCAGCACGATGGCGCCCGCGTGCCGGCTGGCCTGCACGATCAGCTCGTCGCGCGTCGGGACATGATCGCGGAACAGCGTGCTGCCGTACGTGGTGCGAAGGCCGGCCACGTCCTCCAGGTCCTTCACCCCCAATGGCAGGCCATGCAGGGGACCCAACGCGTCGCCGCGCATGGTGGCGGCGTCGCAGGCCACCGCGGCGGCATGGGCGCGGTCGAAGTCGCGGGCCACCATGGCGTTCACTGCGGGATCGACGGAGGTGATGCGGCCGATGCAGCTTTCGACCAGCTCGGTGGCGGACAGCCGTTTACAGCCGATCAGCCGTCGGGCCTCGACCGCATCGAGATCACAAGGCTCGTTCAAACGTCGGGTTCCGTCATGGGTGAATGCGCATTAAAGCGCCTGGGCAGCAAAAGATGGGCAGCAAAAGACAAGCGTTTGCTGCCCAGCCGTCATCTGATTGCTAACAGGTCGTGAGCCGCCTAGTTCAGGCCCAGTTCCTGACGGTAGCGCCGGAAACAGGCCGCGCCGCATTCCAGCCGCATCAGCGCGCCCTCGGCGATCGCCGGCGCGTAATCGGGGTTCTGCGCCACGAGCGGATGCAGCGCCTCCTTGTTCCAGGCGGCCGAATGCTTCACGTCCAGGACCGAGTGCAGGTCGAAGTAATGACGGTCGCCGGCCGGCACGCCCAGCCGCTTGAGGCCCAGCGCCACCAACGTGGCACGACCTGGCGCCGTCTGCTCAATGACGCCCAACGCGCCCATGGAATGGAAGGCGTAGCGCCGGCTCGCCGCAAGCCCAGCCATCGTGTTGGCCAGCGCCAGGCTCTCCCACACCGTCGTCTCGACGTGTGGAGTCAGGCCCAAACGGTGCGCCAGGGCATCGAGCAACGGGCCGTGCATGCCCTTGGGATTGCCCCGCCCCATCTCGTCCCAATAGTTCCGCGCGATCTCCAGCTTGGGGCCTTGCGGCATACGGACCTGGGTCAGCGCCGCCAGGTCCTCGAAGCCGGCCTCGCCAGCGACTTCCTGGGTCAGGAACCAGCACATCTCGTCCCGCGTGGCGGTCTCGGCGAGCCAGGGAAACAGCGGGTCGTGCTGGCCCGGCCCGGTGCGGTCAAGCTCCTCGAACCAGGCGACGAACCCATCGGGATCGCGCGGCGCCTGCGCGGCACGTTCAGCGACGGCGGCGCGCGCAGCCTCGAGCCAGATGCCCTCCTCGATCAGCAGCTTCGATTGGCTGTCGATGTCAGCCTGCCAATCCGCGCCCGGCAGCGCCGGGGCGAAGCGGTGGTTGTTGAAGGCGGCCAGCCGGCGATGCCAGTGGTCGTCGGACGAAAGATCAGGACGCAGGCTGCCATCAGGCATTTCGTTTCATTCCCATTTTTTCACAGTCAAGGCCACAGCGGCGATCCGGTCGGCTGCCGTGTAGGCACCGCCGTCCAGCTCCTCGCCGAACACGTCGGGATCGAGTTCCTCATAGGTCCAGCTCGCTCCGGACCCGCCTATGTGGGCGATTGCAGCCATCTTGAAGGGGTCGGCCCCGTTCACGATGGCGGCACCGGTGTAGAGCAGCAGCGTGCCGCCCGGCGCCAGCCGCCCAAGCGCAGCGTCCAGGATCGCCAGCGACAGCCCGGCGCCAAGCGGCCCTCCGCCATGCCGGTACGCCCGTGCGTCGGGATCAACGAGATAGGGCGGGTTCGAGACGATCAGGTCGAACGACCCGGAGACGGCTGACAGCAGGTCGCTGTCCACCGCCGCCACCTGCACCCCGGCCAGCGCGGCGTTGACCCGGGTCATACGCAGGGCTGCCGGGTTGATATCGACAGCCAGCACCTCGGCCTCAGGGTGCGCCCGCGCCGCCAGGATGGCGCCGGGTCCGGCGCCGCAGCCGATGTCCACGGCGCGGCGCACCGAACCGCCTTGATCGAGGCAGGCCAGAATGGCGCGGGCAAACCGGTACGTGTCAGGCCCGAAGAAGACGGAGTCGGCCGCCGTGGTCGGGTAGGCGGAGTGCACGAACAGCAGCCCGTCCAGGCTGGACAGCCGCACGGCGCTGCGGAGGCCGGTGCGGCCCGCGACCAGCACGCCGGCCTCCCGCATCACTTCCAGGATGCCAGGCGGCACGATGCCCTCGCGGAACGGGCGGCTCCACCCAAAGACACCGGCAAGGTCCTCTGCCCATGCCGAGCCGGGCCGGGCGTTGACGCGGGCATGGGTGGCCGGGGTCGGAGTGGTGAATGCGTAGCCTGTGGACTGCACGGCCCGTGCCAATTCCAGCAGCTTGGCGTCGATGCCGTTTGGGCTGATCTCGTTCATTGGCCTGGCAACGCCGCCTCACCTTCGGAGTTGCCCGGCTACCGCGCTCCCAGCAGCGGCCCCAGCACATCCTCCACCCCGGTGATCAGCATTTGCACGCCGATGCAGAACAGCATGAACGCCGAGAGCCGGGTCACGGTCTTGCTGCCGGTGCGGCCCAGCAGGTCGGACAGCCGGTCCGCATTGGCGTAGGTCAGCCAGATCGCCCCGGCCATCGCCACGGCCGCCAGGCCGATGCCGGCATAGAACCCGGCCCAGGCCTGGCCCATCCCGGGATGCCCGGCGCCCAACGCCACGGCCACTGCGATCGTGCCCGGCCCGGTGGTGAACGGCAGCGTCAGCGGAAAGAACGCCACGTCGTCGGCCACCGCCGGGCCGGCGTCGGCCGCCTGCTCCTGCTTGCGGCCCTCGCGCTTCTCAGGCGCGCCCAGCAGCTCCCACGCGAACAGCGCCAGCACGATGCCGCCGGCGATGCGCAGCGCCGCGATGGTGATCCCGAACAGCGCCAACACGTAGGACCCGGCCCACAGCGCCACCAGCATCACCAGTAGCGAGTACAGCCCGACCCGGCGGGCCAGCTTGACGCGCTCCCCATGCGTGCGGTCGGCGGTGGCCTCCCGGAAGATGAAGGCGCCGGCGATGGGGTTGACGATGCTGAACAGCGCCGGGAATGCCAGCAGGAGGGCGGCGAGCACGGCGTCAGGCCCGCGGCTTGCGGCGGATCGGCAGGTTGGTGCGATACACCACGCGCTTCAGCGCGAACGCGCTCTCCACCCCGCGCACGCCGGGGATGCGGGTCAGCCGGGTGCGCAGGAACTCCTCGTAGGCGCCGAGGTCGGGGGCGACGACCCGCAGCAGGTAGTCGCTGGCGCCCGACATGACGTAGCACTCCATGATCTCCGGCAGGTCGGCGATGGCCTTCTCGAAGGCCGCCAGGTGCTCGTCGGTCTGGGCGGACAGCTTGACTGAGACGAAGACGCTCACCGGCAGCCCGACGTGGTCCTGGTCCAGCAGCGCCACGTAGCGGTGGATGATGCCGCCCTCCTCCAGCAGCTTCTGCCGGCGGTGCGCCGGGCTGGGCGACAATCCCGCCGTGTCCGCGATCTCGTTGCTGGTCGCGCGGCCATCCCGCTGCAGGTGGTCCAGGATGGCGAGGTCGATCCGATCCAGGCGCATGATGATGGGCAATCCTGCTGTATCGCAGCGCAGCATTGGCAGATCCTGCCAAATCTACAGACTTCATAGCGCAACTACGGCAGCACCCGCTACCTATTTTGGGGTTATGCTGTTGGACACCGTCCACGCTTGAACGTGTCCGGCCTTTCCGGGAGGCGCACCCCAATGGATATCGGCTTCGCTGCCACCACGACCCTCGACAGCCGCTATGCCGAGCTGGACCAGCCGACCTTGCTGACCGGCACTCAGGCGTTGGTGCGGGTGCTGCTGGAGCAGGCGCGGCTGGACCGCGCGGCCGGGTTGCGGACGGGCGGCCTTGTCTCGGGATACCGCGGGTCGCCGCTGGGCGGCCTGGACCGCGAGCTATGGCACAAGGAGACGCTGCTGACGCAACACGGCGTCCGGTTTCAGCCCGGGCTGAACGAGGATCTGGCCGCCACCATGCTGTGGGGCAGCCAGCAGATCGACACCTTCCCGGGCAAGCGCGTCGATGGCGTGTTCGGCATGTGGTACGGCAAGGGACCCGGCGTGGACCGCAGCGCCGACGCGCTCCGCTGCGCCAACATGATCGGCACCGCGCGGCTGGGCGGCGTGCTGGCCGTTTCGGGCGATGACCACGCGGCGCACTCCTCGGTGTTCCCGCACCAGACCGACGGCATCTTCGAGAGCGTGCAGATCCCGGTGCTGCAGCCCGCCGATGTCGGCGAGATCCTGGATTACGGCCTCGCCGGCATCGCCATGTCGCGCTACGCCGGGCTGTGGGTCGCGCTGAAGACGATCGCCGAGACGGCGGAGCAGTCCGCGGTCGTCACCGTCCCGAGCGAGCGGCCGTTCGTCACGCCGGATCGGCCGCTGCCGCCGCACGGCCTCAACATCGACGCGCAGCTTCCCTGGCCGGCCGAGCGCGCGGAGCTGGAGCGGCGCATGGTGGAGGAACGGCTGCCGGCGGCGCAGGCGTGGGCGCGGGCGAACCGGCTGGACCGCCTCGTGCACGGGCGGGCCGAGGCGACGGTCGGCCTCGTGACGGTCGGCAAGGCCCACCACGACGCGATGCACGCGCTGCGCCGCCTGGGCCTCGACGGGCATCCGGACATCGCGGTTTACAAGGTGGCGCTGTCCTGGCCGCTGGAGACCGAAGGCGTTCGGGCGTTCGCCCGCGGCAAGCGCGCCATCCTGGTCGTCGAGGAGAAACGGTCGAACGTCGAGGAACAGCTCCGGTCGGCGCTGTACGACCTGGCGGAGCGGCCCAGCGTCGAGGGCAAGCTCGACCGGGACGGCGCGCCGCTGCTGCCGGCGACGATGGAGCTGTCGCCGGAGCTTGCGATGGCGGCGCTTGCCCGCGTGCTCCGCCGCTGCGGCATGGACATCGACGTGCCGGCCGCCGCGGCAGCCTCCACCCGCATGCCGGGCCTGCTCGCCCGCGCGCCGACGTTCTGCGCCGGCTGTCCGCACGGCACCAGCACGCGCCTTCCGGATGGCAGCTTTGGCATGGCGGGGATCGGCTGCCACACGATGGCGCTGACCACCTCCGAGGGGACCAAGACGTTCAGCCAGATGGGCGGCGAGGGCGTGCCCTGGGTGGGCCTCGCGCCCTTCACCGAGACGCCGCACATGTTCGCCAACATGGGGGATGGCACCTACCAGCATTCCGGCCTGCTGGCGATCCGCCAGGCGGTCGCGGCCGGGGCGCCGATCACCTACAAGATCCTGTTCAACGACGCGGTGGCGATGACCGGCGGCCAGCCGGCGGAGGGCGGACCGACCGTGCTCAAGATCGCCCAGCAGCTGGCGGCGGAGGGCGTGGGCGTGATCGCCGTGGTGGCCGACGATCCGGCGCGACTGCCCGCCGCGGCCGCACTGCCGCCGGGCACGCTGCGCCACGGGCGCGACGACCTCGACGCGGTGCAGCAGATCGGAAGAGCACACGTCTGAACTCCAGTCACTAG
>CAHJXG010000001.1 GCA_903644035.1 Rhodospirillales bacterium | reverse complement strand
CGAACGGCGAGAGGTTCGCCTGGCCCGCCCGCACGCCGTCGGCGATCAGCGACAAGGCGCCCAGCAGCCCGCGCAGGCTCGGGTCGGCGGCGAGCTGGCCCAGGAAGGGCTGCGCGTCGATGGTCTGGTCCAGGAGCGCCGAGAGCTGCGGGCGGCTCAGGAACATCAGGGCGTTGCGTTCCAGGTAGGGGGAGACGTCGGGCTGACGGACGCTCTTGAAATGCGCCCTGTCGTCCTGGAGGGCCGAGGCGAGCGAGTTGGCGGTCGCCTCCGCCTCCTCCGGCGTCGCGCCGTCCACCACGGCGACCAGCAGGTCCTCGTTCTGCGGGAAGGCGCGCCGCAGCTCCATCCCGTGCCTGCGCCATGGCAGGCCTTCGGAGAACAGGCGGGAGGTGTCGGTCGTGACCGCGAGCCGGGCCTGCGCGAGCCAGACGCAGCCCCCGGCCAGCAGCAGCGAGACCAGCAGCACGACCCAGGCATGGCGCACGCATGACCCGATCCAGCGGGCCAAGGCCTCCGACACGGCCTCAGGTCCGCGCGGGCGGGGGGGCCGGGCGCCGCAGCTGCAGGCCAGACCGCTTGCAATGGCCGACCAGCTCGCCCCGCTGGTTGTAGGCGCGGTGCATGTAGGTCACGATGCCGGCGTTCGGCCGCGACTTCGACGGGCGCAGCTCCAGCACCTCCGTCTCGATGCGCAGCGTGTCGCCGTGGAACACCGGCTTGGGGAAGCGCACCTCGTCCCAGCCGAGGTTCGCCACGGCGGTGCCGAGCGTCGTGTCGCCCACGGAGATGCCGACCATGAGGCCCAGCGTGAAGGCGCTGTTGACGATCCGCTGGCCGAACTCGGTCTCGGTGCGGCAGTACTCCTCGTCGAGGTGCAGGGCGGCCGGGTTGTGGGTCATGCAGCTGAACCAGACGTTGTCCGCCTCGGTGACCGTGCGGCGAATCGGATGCAGGAACGTCTGCCCGACCGTCAGCTCGTCGAAGTACAATCCCGCCATGCCCGGCCTCTCCTCTTGATGCGGCCCCGCGCCCGGCCTGTCGCCGCCAGCATACGACGGCAACAATGGGCTGACTGCATCGTTTCGTCACGATGCGCCAGGCAGAATGACCAGCCAGCGGCGGCGGTCGGCCCTGAGACGCCTGGCCCTGTCGAAGCGATTGAAAGCGTGGGTTCGCTCCACTACCTGCACCGTGTTCTCTGCCGCCGACAGAGCCGCGAACTGGGTTGACCGTTCACCCTCGCATGACTGATTGTTTTCCTCATGCTGCGGCCCGCAGCGGCGTTCCGCCCAGACGTGCCGGACGGCTTCGAACGGAGCGCATCCCGTGAACGACCTCGGCTGGAACCAGCATCAGTCCGTCCTGCGCCAGCAGACCACCCTGGCCCGATTCGGCGAGCTTGCGCTCCGGTCCGAGGACCTGGACCAGATCCTGACCGAGGCGTGCCGCCTGGTGGGCGAGGCGCTCGGCACCGATCTCGCCAAGGTCATGGAGCTGCTGGAGGACGGGCACACCCTCCGGGCGCGCGCCGGCATCGGCTGGAAGCCGGGCGTCATCGGCGAGACCACGGTCAAGGCGGAGGAGCACACGTCGGAGGGCCACGCCCTCAAGACGGGCCGGCCCATGGTCTCGCCCGACATCGGGACGGAGACGCGGTTCCGCTATCCGCAGTTCCTGATCGACAACGGCGTGAAGGCGGTTGCCAACGTCCTCATCATCGGGGCCAAGGGCCGCCCGCCCTTCGGCATCCTGCAGATCGACAGCCGCGAGCCGCGCGCGTTCAGCGACGACGACACGGTGTTCCTGCAGAGCTACGCCAACCTGATCGCCGCCGCGGTGGACCGCCTGCGCATCATGAGCGACATGCGCGACGCGGAGGCCCGGCTGCGCGCGAGCCTGGACCGGCAGCAATCCGCGCTCGCGACCGGCCTGCTCGGCTTCTTCGAATGGGATGTGCCTGCGGGCACGCTCACCGCCGACCCGCACTTTGCCCGCTTCTACGGCCTCGACCCGGCGGCCGTCGCGGCCGGCCTGCCGCTCGCGGACCTGGCGGCCCTCATCCACCCCGACGACCGCGCGGCGACCGTGGCGAGCATCGGGGAGACGGCCGCCCTGCTCGCCGACTACGAGAGGGAGGTCCGCCTCGTCTATCCCGACGGCGAGAGGCGCTGCGTGCACGTCCGCGGCCGCTGCTGCGAGCAGGCGGACGGGCGGGCGCTCCGCTACACCGGCACCATCGCCGACGTGACCGCCTCCAAGGCGGCCGAGGCGGCGCTACGCCACGCCAACGAGGCGCTGGAGGCCCGGGTCGCCGAGCGCACCCGGGAACTGGTCGAGGCGAACAGCCGGCTCCGGGTCGAGGCCGAGGAGCGCGAGCGGGTCGAGGAGGCGCTGCGCCAATCGCACAAGATGGAGGCGGTCGGCCAGCTCACCGGCGGGATCGCGCACGACTTCAACAACCTGCTCACCGGCATCACCGGCAACCTCGAGCTGATGCGCGCCCGGGTGACGCAGGGGCGCACGGCGGAGCTGGGCCGCTACCTCGACGCGGCGTTGACCTCGGCCGGCCGCGCGGCGTCGCTGACCCATCGGCTGCTGGCCTTCTCGCGCCGCCAGACGCTCGCCCCCAAGCCGACCGACGCGAACCGCCTGGTCCGCGGCATGGAGGACCTGATCCGCCGCACGGTCGGACCCGGCATCGCGGTGGAGACGCGGCTCGCGCGTGAGCTGTGGCCCACCCTGTGCGACGCGAACCAGCTTGAGAGCGCATTGCTTAACCTCGCCATCAACGCGCGCGACGCCATGCCCGACGGCGGGCGACTGGTGATCGAGACCGCGAACGCCGCCCTGCCCGCGCCGCCCGGGGAGACAAGGTCCGCCTCCGGCAGCGTGCCGGCCGGCGAGTACATGGTCCTGTCCATCACCGACACCGGCGCCGGCATGACGCCCGACGTGCTGGCGCGCGCCTTCGACCCGTTCTTCACCACCAAGCCGCTCGGCCAGGGCACCGGGCTGGGCCTGTCCATGATCTATGGCTTCATGCGGCAGTCGGGCGGGCACCTGGACCTGCGCAGCGCGCCGGGCGAGGGCACGACGGCGACCATCTACCTGCCCCGCCA